>PWUC01000109.1 GCA_003562655.1 Clostridia bacterium | reverse complement strand
GATACCTGCCGTAGGCGCCGTTCCAGGCCCTGGCCAGCACGGGGGAGAGGGGATAGCCCTCCTCGGCATATTCGATGGCGGGACGCAGCACCTCGGTCAGCGGCAGCCGTCCGAACCGTCTGTTCAGGGCAGCCCAGGCCCCGGGCGCCCCGGGCACGTTGACCGGGATGGGTCCGAAGCGGGGCATCTTTCGGTGTCCGGCCCCCCTCAGCGCTTCGATGGAGATGCCGGCGGGAGCCGGTCCGCTCGAGTTCAGACCGTAAAGCCGGCCACCGGTCCAGACCAGCGCGAAGGCGTCGCTGCCGATTCCGTTGGAAGTGGGCTCGACCACCGTCAGGCAGGCCGCGGTGGCCACGGCCGCATCGATGGCATTGCCGCCCCTCTGAAGAACGGTCAGGCCGGCCTGGGCTGCGAGGGGCTGGGAGGTGGCCACCATCCCCCTTCTGGCGTACAGCGTCATTCTCTGTGAAGGGTATGGGTGTAGGAGTGGGTCGTATCTCATGGTCTCATTTCCCTCCTCGCTGCAGGTTCTGTCGTGGATTTCGTCTCCGGCGGCCTCAAATCCTGCAGCTGCCCTCATCGCGCACTGTTCTGCCGATAGCGCTCGTAATCCTGCAGTACCAGCAGAACATAGCTGCGAGTCTCCATGAGGGGGATCCTGTCTATGCCGGACCGGGTCTGCCACCGCTGGGTCTGCTGCCATTTGTGCACCTGGCCGGGTCCGGCGTTGTAGGCCGCCAGGGCCGCGACGCTGTCGCCGGCGAAGTCTTCCAGCAGCACCGCCAGGTAATGGGTTCCCAGGCGTATGTTGGTGGAGGGGTCCCACAGGCTCTCGGGGGTGAAATTGGACATGCCCAGGGCTCCCGCGCTCATTTCGGCCGTGGAGGGCAGAACCTGCATCAGACCCACGGCACCCTCGGGGGACAACCGCTCCGGGTCAAAGGCGGACTCGTTCTCTATGACCGCCGCCACCAGGTGGGGATCCACCTGGTATTCGTGCCCCCAGTGCTCGATGAGATCGCAGTACAGGTAAAGAGGGTCAGGAGCATCCTCAGCTGGACCGGGCGGGAGATTGATGATGAGCAGGGCGCAGGCCACTGCTGCTAGTATGAGGGCGGACCTCTGAAGACGTCTGGTCATCGCTTCCTCCAGGATACCTGATGTCGCGCGTGTAAGATGCCCCCGCCGCTGACATCCTATGTATGCTATGAGAATTCGACGGAACTACAGGGCAGCGCTGATGTTGATGCTTTCCGGGGCGGTCATTCTGTTGGTGTGGTGGCTGCATCTGTGGAGCCCTCCGCCCGCCGAGAGTGGGGAGCACATCATCGTGGACACCTTCAGGAACCGGCTTCACCACTACTCCGGCGGCGGGGTCGCTTCCTATGATGTGGGGACGGGCAGGGAGCCGGAGTTGACCCCGACGGGCCGCTTCACCATCGTGGTCAGGGAGGTGCTGAAACCGGGAGAGTCCAACCCGCAGCTCGGGACCCGGTGGCTGGGCCTCTCGGTGCCGGGAGACGAGGACGGGCTCAGGTATGGGATTCACGGCACGGACGAACCCCCGTCGGTGGGCGGGTACGTGTCCGGCGGCTGCATAAGGATGCGCGACGATGACGTCAGGGAGCTCTTCGAACGGGTTCAGAAGGGGACCCCGGTCATCATCATGCCCAGGCCCGCTGCCGTCAGGTGGCTTCAGGGCAGGAGGGGAGAGTGATCGCTGCACCCTCCTGCCCGGGGTCGTCAGTAGCTCCGGCGTGAGCGCTGTTCCGCCGGGATCTCGAGATCCCGCTTCCACGCCGCCACCGGGGGCGTGGCCTCTGTCTCGGGCGGCACACCCACCTCGATGAAGGACAGCCTTTCTCCCAGCGACGCCGTCAGGGCGCGGGTCAGGGACTCTTTCGTTGTCGCCCTTTCCGCCCTCGCTCCCAGGGCCCGGGCAGCGTCTGTGTAGTTGACCCGGGGGTCGAAGTCGACAGAGAAGTAACGCTCACCGTAGTACATCTTCTGAAGCATCTTGATCCAGCCGAAGGTTTCGTTTCTGAGGTGAAGGATCACGATGCCCTCGCCCTCCCGCATCAGCGTTTCCAGCTCCCCGATGGTCATGCCCAGGCTGCCATCACCGGTCACAGCGACCACGGGGGAGCCCGGACGTGCCACACTGGCGCCCAGGGAGGCGGGCAGGGCGTAGCCCAGGGAACCGTGGGCCCGGGCGGCAAAGACGCTCCTGCCGGACACTCTCGTCTGGTAGTAGGCAGCGAGGTACGGGGTCGGGGTTCCCGCGTCCGCAATGATGACGGCATCCTCGGGCAGGACCTCCCGCAGGGCCGTGATGACCTCCGCGGGATGAAGGATGCCCGCGCCGTCACTGCTGACGCCCGAGATGGAATCGATCTCCGCCTGGACATCCTCCCGCGCCTGCCTCACCCAGTCGGCCCACCCCGGGCCCTGGGGCTCAGGGGAACCGGTCGCCTCCTTGAGGTCTGAAAGGGCGAGCCCGGCGTCGGCCTGGATCGATACCGCACTCGCGATGTTGTGGTCCAGCTGCATGGGATCGACGTCGACCTGGATCAGTGAGGCATTTTCCAGCAGCGTCCATCCCCAGGTCGAGGTGGAGTTGAGCTTGCTGCCGATGACCAGCACCACATCGCTCTCCGAGAGGGCGCCGTTGCTGGCGGCCTTGCCCCCGTTGGAACCGACCACTCCCAGGGCCAGGGGATGGTCCTCCCGAATGCTTCCCTTGCCGTCCATGGTGGTCACGACGCCGACGCCCAGGTGCTCGGCGAAATCCTGCAGTGCCTCCGTAGCCCCCGACAGAATGACTCCACCGCCGGCGAGGATCAACGGGCGCTCGGCGGCGACGAGCAGCCGGGCTGCCCTCTCCACTGATCGGGCATCAGGTCGGGTCCTCCACGCGGGAAAGCGGCTGCATTCCGCCGCGGCGTAGAGGTCGCCATCCGGATCCACCGGAGCCGACAGCACATCCTCGGGAAACGCCAGGTGGGCGGCTCCCATGCGGCCCCCTGTTGCCGCCCGGAAGGCGGTGCGGACGGCGTGGGGTATGAACTCGGGCCGGGTCAGGCGGCTGGTGAAGCGGGTCGCCGTGCGGTATGCCGCGACCTGTTCCATGGCGGTCAGGGCGGACCGGTTCTCGCTGCTGAGAGGCACGTCGCTGGTGAGAGCGACTAGCGGAATCGATGATCCATCCGCCTCCAACACCGCGGGATAAAGATAGGCCGCACCTCCCCCGCTGGGTGCCTCGGTGACCCCCGGCCGGCCGGACAGTCGGGCGTAGGCGTCTGCCATGTACCCGCAGGAACGTTCATCCCTGCCCATTATGTGGCGAATCTTCCGGGAGTCCTTCAGGGCATCGTAGAAGGCCATGCTGGTGTCTCCCGGCAGTCCAAATATGTACCTGACATCATGGGCCTCGAGCATCTTGACCAGTAGCTCCGCACCTTGCATGTACCACCTCTCCTTTCCCTTATAGTTTACGACACATTTCGCAGAAAGCCCAAGGCTTCAGTGGTGGGCTTTCTGCGGCAGTGTGCCTGCACCCCATAGAGTGCTACCGGGCTGAAACCAGCACCCATCGCACATCCCACGATTGGTGTGTTTAGAGGAATTTGGCCAGTTGATGGAGAAATCTAACACAGAAAGCCCGAACTGATTCAATTGGCTGAAGGAGCGCTGCCTGTCACGAGTGCCCACTGCGTTGAGGGCTCCCGGCGAAGTGTCGCTCCCCCGGTCCGGGTGGGAGGCGTGACAATGCAGTACACTGGACTTCTCACATTGGGTGCCTCGGTGATCTTGATAGTAATCGCGACCCGGATCGCCCGCGCCGGCATGCAGAGAGAATATTCCGGTTTCCGGCAAACACGAGACAGCCTTTCCGAAGCGAACGGGGCCTCTCCAGGGGTTCAGGGGCGTCTTACCAAAAAGGACATGACGTTTCTGGCAATCATCCTGGTCACGGTTCTGTTTCTTTTCATCATGTCGAGACATATCTGGTATATGCCACTCAGTGTCCCAACTCACGTAAGAGACGCCGCCTACGATGAGAAACCCACCGGCCTCATCGTAACGGATGAGAGGCAGGGTGTCAGCCCACTGCATTACCGGGTGGAGCTATTCGGACGCCGAAACGACTCGCCCAACCACGTGTTCACCTACTCGGTCAACCGAATAACTGGCAGCTCGAATACCGTCCTCACCGTGTCGGACGGTAGGGAGCGGGATCTACGTTTCATCTGGCTGATCTTTGTGTGCGTCGTGGGCGCCCTGGCCTACACCGCCTTTCCCTATCTGCTGGGCAAACCGTGTCCCAACTGCGGGAGTAAGCCCTTCCGTCTCATCAATGAGTCTCAGTTGTCTCTGAGCCAGATTGACGCTGACGGCAACACACGGCCCATGGTATGTGAAGGGCATTATGCCTGCGAGTCCTGTGGTTACAACCGGATCCGGATTTATGAGGGTTCAAGACTGAATCACGGCGAAAGAGCCCAATCCAGCCTCCCACTGGAACACGACGACAGGGCGTTCCTCTATCGCGATGACATAGGACCCGGACGGGAGCCCGCCGAGTTCGATGAAAAACAGTGGCAGCAGTACTACCGCCAATTGAAGGAGGAACGAGAGCGCGACTGGATGGATGGGCCCTGACCCGGCGCGACCTGGATCGAGGACATCCGCCCGGGGCACTGTCTCACCATTGACCGGCAATCCGCACGGCGGGCATCCCTTCACGCTCGTGGTCATCTTTTCCCATCCCTGTATGCTCCAACACACTGCCCTGCCCTCGCCATCCCG
>PWUC01000031.1 GCA_003562655.1 Clostridia bacterium | reverse complement strand
TTGTGGGGCTGGCGGCTGCCTTTTTCGCCCAGGACGCCCCCGTCCGCTGTGTCTATGCCCCGGTCATCAGTGAGAGGGCCGAGGCCTACCTGCGCGAACAGGGGGTGCATGTGAGGGCCGGGACCCGGGTGCCCCTGATCACCAACCGCGAGGGCACGGGGATGTGTCCAATGGAGAAAATAGCCGTTGAGTCTGAAGATCGAGAGCAGGCAAAAGGTAGGATAAGGGATTTTCTCAACCGGCATCTGCGTCAACAGAAGGGGAGGTAGAAAGGGATGTCCTACGGTTACGTGGGCAGGGTGCTGCGGGTAAATCTGAGTGATCGCACAACGACGGTGGAGGAGCCCGGTGACGACTGGTACCGCAAGTACATGGGGGGAACGGCCGTCGTCGCCTATTACCTCCTTAAGGAAGTCCCGGCGGACTGCGATCCCCTGGGGCCGGAGAACAGGATCATCTTCGCCACCGGAGCCATGACCGGGACTCCCCTGGCGGGGAGCGGGCGGAATAGCGTGGGGGCGAAGTCGCCCCTCACCGGAGGTTTCGGCGACACCCAGGGCGGCGGATGGTGGATGGTTGAGCTCAAGAAGGCGGGCTTCGATCACATCGTGGTGCAGGGACAGGCTGATGAGCCCGTCTACCTGTGGATCAACGATGGCGAGGTCGAGATCCGTGACGCCGATCATCTCTGGGGCAGGGACACCGGAGACGTGGAGGATCTGATACGGGAGGAGCTCGGCGATGACCGGATCCGGATCACCCAGTGCGGGATCGCCGGAGAGAAACTGGTGCGTTTCGCCTGCGTCATCAACGACCTGACCCATTTCCCGGGCCGGACCGGGATGGGTGCGGTGATGGGCTCGAAGAAGCTCCGCGCCATCGCCGTCCGCGGCACCGGTGAGGTTCCGGTGGCCGACAGGGATGAGGTCACAAAATACGCCAGGATGATGAATAAGGCCGTGGCCGACGGGGAGCGCAGTGCGGGCATGAAAGAAACCGGAACTCCCGCCACGGTCATGACCCTGAATGTCCGCGGGGGGCTGCCCACGCGCAACTTCCAGGAGGGGCATTTCGAGGGAGCCGAGGCCATTTCCGGTCAGACGCTCCGGGATACCCTGCTGGTGGAGAGGGACAACTGCTTTGCCTGCCCGGTCTACTGCAAGCGGGTGGTCAAGGGCGAGAAGTATGACGTTGACCCCCTGTACGGTGGTCCCGAGTATGAGACCCTGGGCTCTTTGGGTTCCAACTGCGGGATCGATGACCTGGAGGCGGTCTGCAAGGGCAACGAGCTGTGCAACCGCTGGGGGCTGGACACGATTTCCTGTGGCATGACAATAAGTTTCGTCATGGAGTGCTATGAGCGCGGGGTCCTCACCGCTGATGAACTGGATGGCCTGGAGGCCGGCTTCGGCAACGCCGATGCCCTGCTTGCGCTCATCGAGAAGATAGCCCACCGAGAGGGCGTCGGAGACCTGCTGGCCGAGGGCAGTGCCCGGGCGGCAGAAGAGATCGGTCCCGAGGCCGAGCCCCTGAGTGTTCACGTCAAGGGCCAGGAACTCCCGATGCACGAGCCCCGGCTGAAGCATGCCCTGGGGATCGGTTACGCGGTTTCTCCCACGGGAGCCGACCACTGCCACAACATCCACGACACTGCCTACGAAACGAGCGCAAAATCCCTCAACATCTACGGCATCACCCAGCCACTGCCGGCCGATGATCTCAGCGGCGCCAAGGTGCGGATGATGTACTACGTGAGCAATTTCAAGCACATGCAGAACTGTGCCGTCATGTGCTATTTCGTGTCCTGGTCCACCCGTGAGTTCCTCGAGATCACCCGGGCTGTCACCGGCTGGAATACCAGCATTTACGAGCTGCTCAAGATCGGAGAGCGGGCTGCCACGATGGCGCGGCTGTTCAACCTCCGATGCGGATTCAACGACCGCGACGATCTGCTCAGTAAGCGGTTCTTCACTCCCTTCACCAGCGGCCCCACGGAGGGGATGGCGGTAGATCCGAAGGCTCTCGACCGTGCGCGTCTCGCCTACTATCACATGATGGGCTGGGACGACCTGGGACGTCCCACGGCCAGCAGGCTGGCAGAGCTGGGTGTCGAGTGGCTGACCGTCTGATCAAGATGCAGGGAGGGGGCCGGAGCCTTGGCCTCCGGCCTCCTCGGGGAGGCGTTCGACATGTCCGTTCTTTCGTGGACCGCAGTTGACACAGAACTGGGCCCGGTCCACCTGGCAGTTTCCGGGGAGGGGTTGATCCGCTCCACCCTCCCCGCAGATCCCGGCGATCGGTTCTGGAAGGATCTCGGCCTCCGACAGGAGCGGGGAGCACTACGGCGGGATCTATGCCGGACTGCCCCCTACGAAGAGTGGGTCAGGCGCTACTTTGACGGGGATTTCGCTGCCCCGATACCTGCCCTGGCTCTCGCAGGGACCCGGTTTCAACTGCGCATCTGGGAGGTGACCCGGCAGATCCCCCCGGGGGACGTGATCAGCTACGGTGAACTCGCCGCCAGGGCCGGCAGCCCCCGGGCGGCGCGGGCGGCCGGATCCGCCATGGCCCGGAACCCGGTTCCCCTGTTTGTGCCCTGTCACCGCGTCTTGAGGGGCGACGGCAGCCTTGGTGGCTTCGGAGGCGGTCTGCCCCTGAAAGCAAAGCTTCTGCAACATGAAGGTTTTCCATGGGAGTGCCACACCCGCTGAAGGTTATGGAGAGCTTCGGCGGCGAGCCGTGTCGAAATGGGCAAAAATTTCTCATTTTTTGAACCCCGGATGGCACACATTCTGCCGAAATCTGCCCGCAGGTCTTGCAGCCAGCTGCCTCCATGCTATACTATGAGTCGGGCATCCCCGTGTTGCACGGCGTAAAAACTACGGAATGGGTGATGATGCAATCCATTCCTGCAGTAAACCGCTCATGGTGGATCCGTTGGTGACTTACGGTACGAGGAGGAAGATCTCAATGATAAAGCTGGACAAGACCGAGAAGAAGATCATGGAGCTTCTGCAGAGCGACGGTCGCAGGTCCTTCGTGGACATGGCGGACGATGTGGGAGTGACCGAGGGCACGATTCGCCGCAAGTTCTACCGGTTGGTCAGAGAGGGCATCATCAGGATCGCCGGCGTCTCCGATCCGTTCAAGATCGGTTTCAAATCGCCGGCCATCATTGCCCTGAACGTGGAACCGGGCACCCTAAGAGAGGTGGCAGAGAAGATATCGCAACTGCAGCCTCTTCATTACGTGGGCCTGACGACGGGCATTTTCGACATCGTTGTGCAGGGGGTGTTCCCCTCCAATGAAGACCTGGCCCGTTTCATTCTGGAAGACCTGGGCAACATAAAGGGGATCCGGGAGATAAACACCTCCCTTCTCCTGCGCATATACAAGCAGAGCTTCGAGTGGGGTGTGGCCCTCAAGACGAGCTGAGGAGGCGTGTTTCGGGTGCGAGATGTCTCCCTTCTTCAGGAAATCCCGTCTGTCGACTGCCTGCTCCGAAGGGAAGGGGGGGGCGATGCGTCCCCCTATCCCAGGCCCCTGTTTCGCCGGGCACTGAATGAGGTCCTGGATGAGCTCAGGGCGGAGATACTGGGAGGCGACACCGGTGAGATCCCCCCGGCGGAGGTGCTGCTGGACAGGACCCGTAGAAGAATACGGAAGAAGCTTTCACCCGCCCTGAGGCCCGTGGTGAATGCCACCGGTGTGGTCGTTCACACCAACCTGGGCAGGTCTCTTCTGTCCCGGGCGGCCGCCGACGCGGTCATCGCCTGTGCGACCGCCTATACTAACCTGGAATATGACCTCGACACTGGAGGCCGGGGTGACCGGCACCGGGGTGTAGTCGAGAGCCTGCGAGAGCTGACCGGGGCAGAGGACGCTCTCCTGGTCAACAACAATGCTGCTGCCGTGCTTCTGTGCCTTGCCACCCTGGCTGCGGGCAGGGAGGTCGTGGTTTCGCGGGGCGAACTGGTGGAGATCGGGGGCTCCTTTCGCATTCCCGATGTGATGGCGGCGAGCGGTGCGATTCTGAATGAGGTGGGCACCACCAACCGCACGCATAGGGCGGACTACGAAAGGGCCATCAATGACGAGACGGCGGCCCTGATGAAGGTTCATGCCAGCAACTACCGCATCGTGGGTTTTGTCTCCGACGTGTCCGTCGGCGAACTGGCCGCAATCGCCGGCTCGCGAGACCTTCCGGTCATCTACGACATGGGAAGCGGAATATTGAGCGACCTGGAGGTCAGGGGCATCCCGGGTGAAAGTACAGCAGCCGCCGCGATCGAGGCCGGGGCAGATGTTGTCACCTTCAGCGGCGACAAGCTCCTGGGAGGGCCGCAGGCAGGGATCATTGCCGGCAAGTCGCAGTACATCGGACGAATGAAACGCAATCCGCTGCTCCGGGCTCTGAGGGTGGATAAGCTCACCATCTCGGCCCTGGAGGCCACTCTGAAAGCCTTTTTGCTGCAGCAGGAGTGGGAGATGATCCCCACGCTCCGTCTCCTGGCGGCCGATCCGGACTCCCTTGCCCGGGAGGCGGAAGCCCTGGCCGGGGAGCTGGAGTGTCTGCTTCCCGACGGGTGGCGGGCGGCGGCGATGCCCGGCAGCTCTCCTGCCGGCGGCGGGTCCCTTCCCGGCGTGGATTTCCCCACGACCCTGGTCGAGGTGATCCCTTCCGGTCAGGTCGAGGAGACTGCACGTCTTTTGCGCAAAAACGACCCGCCGGTCATTCCCCGCATCACCGGCGGCAGCCTGGTGTTTGATCCCCGCACCATGCTGAGCGGCGATGCCGAGAGGGTGGTGGAGGCCTTCTGCCGCATCCTGTGCCGCGACCCTGGAGGTGAAGAGTCTCATGAGAACGGATCCCGATGAACGCAGGGAAATACGCCTGACCCAGATGACTTCCAAGGCGGGGTGAGGGTGCAAGTTGAGCCTGCGGGCTCTGGTGCAGGTTCTGCACCGCCTACCCTCACCCGATGCGGTCGATGAGGTCCTGCTCGGCCTGGACACTCCCGACGACGCGGGTGTCTATCTCCTCGACGACGAGCGGGCCCTGGTCCAGACCGTCGATTACTTCACCCCCGTGGTCGATGATCCGGTGGAATTCGGCCGGGTGGCGGCTGCCAACGCCCTGAGTGATGTGTACGCGATGGGAGCTGCGCCCCTGACGGCTCTGAACCTGGCCGGGTTTCCCGAAAATGACCTGCCCCTGTCGGTGCTGCACGGGATCCTGCAGGGCAGTTCCGAGATACTGCAGCAGGCAGGTGTTCACCTGCTGGGCGGGCACACCATCGATGACAGTGAGCCGAAATTCGGCCTGGCCGTCACGGGAATCGTGCATCCCGAACGCATGGTGCGAATCAGCGGCGCCGTCGCGGGAGATGTGCTGGTCCTCACCAAACCCCTGGGTGTGGGGGTCATGACGACCGGCATCAAGCGGGGTCTCGTATCTGACGGGGGCATTCGGCGGGTGGTCGAGATCATGACCGCCCTCAACCGGGAGGCCAGTGAGGTCATGGTGGCCGTGGGGGTCCATGCCGCCACAGATGTGACGGGGTTCGGGCTCCTGGGCCATGCAGCCCAGATGGCTGATGCCTCGGGCTGCAGCCTTGAAATCTTCGATGGACGGGTTCCCGTCCTCGATGAGGCGGTGGCGCTGGCGAAGGAGGACATATTCCCCGGAGGGACCCGGTCCAATCTCGAGTACCTCGAGGAGACGAAGAGGGTATCCTTTGCGAAGGATGTGCCTCCCTACAGGCGCCTGCTGCTGGCAGATGCCATCACCAGCGGCGGACTCCTGATCGCGTGTCCGAAACAAAGATCCGACGAGCTGATGACCCGGATGAAGGGAGCGGGCGTGGAGCCTGCTCTGATCGGGCGGGCCTTCGAACGCCTGCATGGCGATCCCAGCATCAGGGTGCTCCCCTGATCTGTCACATGTTTGTAAAGAGGATCGCGGGCAGGAAGATTCATTCGTGTGTCGAAGTATAAAGTAGCACCTACCCGCAGTCTGAGGGCACGAAAGGTGCTTGCGTAAATACCGGACTGACGGTACTCAGTTCGTCGAGGAGGTCTCGCCGGAGCATGTCCGAGTCAATAAGTGCGGAGAAGCTGGAATGCAGGAGAAGGCAGCTGCGTCGGAGAAAGTACAGCTTTGTCGAGTTGATCATGCAGACCAAGAAGAGCCTGTACAAGGACAAGATGCGTGATCAGTGGAGAGGGAAGTGCGGGGACTGATCTTCTGAGGTCACCCAGGAGCTGTCTCCGGCAGGTATCTGGCGGGTGGTGTTTGGGATGCAGGGGGAATCCCGGCACCACCCGGATTTGTTGGAGGGTGAGATTCCGATGAGAAGATCCGAACGGGTTCTGCCTGACATGAAGAGGATCCTCCGCGCCGGGGGGCCCGCGGTTCACCTGGTTCCTGACCGGCGCACCTTGAGCCGGCGTCGGGACATGTACTATCGCCTGGCTGCGGAGGAGGGCACGGTGCCCCAGGATGTGCCGGTGCACATGATGGGGGGATGGATCGGGCGCCTGAGCCGCAGGTTTGGTCTGTGGGTCCGGCGGCTGGCCCCGTGGGAGCAGCTGGCGCTTCTCCGGCTGTGCCAGGGCGAGGTGGAGCTGCCGGAGGATTCAGATCTTGCCGGTGTGTGGGACAGGCCGGGAACGGTGTCTTCGCTGCACCGGTTTGTCTCCGAGGCCCGCGCACGGGGGCTTTTCGCCCGCCACCTGGAGGGCTCCCTGCCCGGCGAGGTCCACCGGGTGATAGAGATGTACGAGAGGCGTCTCGAGGATCAGGACCTGGCCGACCGGAGCCGCCTGTTCGGGCTGATCGTTGAGGCGCTGGACCGCGATCGCGAGTTCGAGCTCGACTGCGTGATGGTGGAGGGATTCAGCAGTTTCGACCACTGGGAGAAGAAACTGCTCCTGGCGGTGAGCGGCAGGAGCAGGGCGATGAGGATCTACATGCCCTCCGATCCAGACATGCCCGATGTCTACGCCCCGGAGACCGAACTCAGGGGGGAACTGGGTCTGCTGTTCTCTCACGTAACGACCTACGCACCGGCGGAGGGCGGCCCCACTTCTCTGTCGCGGCGGCTCTTTCGCGGGGGCGAGTTCGATAACTCTCCCGGGGTCGCGCCGGCAGTACAGATCTGGACGGTGGCTGATGAAAGAAAGCAGAATGAACGCCTGGGCAGATTCATCAAGGAACAGCTGAGCTCCGGCGATGTGCGTCCCGGGGACTGCTGCGTGCTGGTGCGCCGCCCGGATCACCTGGCAGATGTGGCCCG
Organism: Clostridia bacterium; assembly: GCA_003562655.1. The sequence goes on along the minus strand of PWUC01000031.1, from coordinate 9,897 downwards.
GCAGCTCCGGCGGCTGGGAATCCCGGTCGCGCATGCGGGTGATCGGTCGCTCATGGATACCCGGTTGGGTCAGACCCTTTCCCTGCTGCTTGATGTCATGTCCGACCCCCGCGCAGGACAGATCGCCCGGTTGGCATCCTCCCCCTACATATCCTCCGAATGGTCGGGTCTGGCTCGTCTGGGAGCCTACGTGAGAGAGGGCCAGTCGGGTCGGGACATCATCGATTCCCTGGAGAAGGTGCGGGATTCTTTGACCTTCAGGCTCCAGGACGGCAGATTTCGCTGGGAGGACCCTGTTGACCTGGAGGAGGTGCGCAGGGAGGTGGAGGAGCAGATCAGGGGGCTTGACTCGCTGCTGCCCCTGCTGTCGATGCCGGAGACCGGCGCACCGGGGGAGCTGCGGGGGCATCTGGTGCATGCGGTCTCGTCCCTGGAGGTGACACACCGGATTGAGGATGCCGCCCGGGAGGATGGTGGGCGGACGCCGTCGATCATGACTGACCTGGCGGCCCAGAGGTCCTTTTCCGAACAGATGGACCGGGGCATGAGACAGCTGGCGGCAGAGTGGCCGGGGGACTGGGACCGGGATCTCTTTCTGCGGATCGTACGAGACCTCCTCGACCGCCAGCGCTTCGCGGTCCCCGCCTGCATCGAATCTTTGGAGCTTCACCCCCCCGAGGGCAGGGGGGTATTCCTTTCCCCGGCTGATCAGCCGGGGATCGGGGCGCACCGGGTGGTCATCCTGCCCTACATGGTGTCGGACGTCTTTCCCGCGAAGCCCACTCCCAGCTGGATCGAACGGTCCTTTCTCCCCAGGAGCAGCTGGGAAGATCCCCTGGTCCGGTATCGGAGGGAGAATGAGCTCTTTTACCGCTGCGCCTGTTCGGCGGAAGAACACCTGGTCCTGGTGCATCCCGCTGAACTCGGGGAGACCCCCCAGGTCCCCTCGCCGTACCTGCACGAGATTGAGGGGGCGGGGAAGTGGACCGACTACACCAGAGAATCGGGAGGGATTTCGCGGGCTGCCAGCTGGCGCGACCTGCGGGAGTCGCTTCTGCTGGCGGGGGGTGCGGGGGGCTCTGAGATCGAGGGGCTGCTGTCGAGGAGCCTGGCCGCCGACGGGGTCCCCCCGACCCTGTTTGAGCGGGCCCTGGAGGCGGAGAGAGAGCGCTGGGGACCTTCCATGGGTAGGTGGGACGGGGTGATTGTTGGGACGGAGGAGGCCCGGTCCCTCGGAGATCTTTTCCCCACCGATGCCCGGGTCTCGCCGACCCAGTTGAACCTGTTTGCCGAATGTCCCTTCCACTTCTTTGCCGCCCAGGCCCTCCGTCTGAAGGGGCGCTTTGCCGTCGACAACGACATCTCTGCCGCCCTGCTGGGCAGGCTCTACCACACCATCCTGGAGCAGTACTACAGTGAGCGTATCATCGACCTGGCCCTGGAGCATGACGGTGCCCTCGACGGGAGGGGAACGAACCTGCAGAGCCTGGTCGGGGCGGCCTGCGAGGAGCTGCGAGGCGCGATGGGTTGGATCGAGGAGGGCCAGTGGCTGTCGCTCCAGCGGAGGGCGGTGGCGGCACTGGAGGCGTTTCTCGCCTTCGAGGAGGAGCGGCGGCTGGCGGCAGTTGATGATGAGGAGCACCTTTTCCCGTGGAGGACCGAGCGCCGCTTCTCGTTGAGGCTGAGGGAACTCTTCCCCGGCTTTCCGGGGGACGCACTGTCCGGGCTGCAGATCAGGGGGGTCATGGACCGGGTGGACAGAACCGATGCCCCCGGGTCCTCCGCGGCGGATCGGGCCGTCGTATTTGACTACAAGCTGAGCTCCAGCCCCCCCGGCCTCGACGAGATGAGAAGGGGCCTGGACCTGCAGATGCCCCTGTATGTTCTCGCCGCGAGGGCCGAATTCTCCGCGGTCACGATCGCAGGGGGTGGCTATCTGAGCATAGGTAAGGCCCATGCGAAGGCGGGCCTGTACACCCGGGATGCCGCGGATCTGCTCAGATTGGACGCCGAGAAAACCTCGGTCTCCGGGGACGAATTCGAGGACGTGCTCAGGTCATGCCGCGATTTCATCGTGCGTTACTGGGAGAGGATCAGGCGAGGTGACTTCCCCGTTTCGCCCACCAATGTCCCGCGATGCAGCTACTGCCAGTATGATGGGATCTGCCGCTTTGAGTGGGAGCGGCGGGGAAGCAAGCTGCGCAGGGGAGGAGAGAGCAGTGTTCTGTCCCACTGAGGTGCAGGAGAGGGCCATGGTCACATGGGACCGTGACGTCCTGGTGACGGCGGGGCCGGGAAGCGGCAAGACGCGAGTGCTGGTGGGCCGCATCGAGCGTCTGCTCTCAGAGGGCGTCAGGCCCGAGGACATCGTGGCCATCACCTTCACCAATAAGGCCGCAGCCGAGATGAAGACACGGCTGCGCAGGCGCCTGATCGCCCGGTGGAAAAGGGCCCGGGATGAGATGAGTGACGGGGAGGAGGCCCGGAGGTGGCGCTCGCTGGTGTGGGGCATTGAGGGCATGCCCGTGGGGACCATTCACAGCTTCTGTTCGTCGCTTCTGCGTCAATACCCTCACCTTGCGGGCCTGGACCCCGAGTTCTCCGCCCTGGATCCGTACAACCGCCGGACCGTTCTCGATGACATCATCACCAGCGCCGTTGCCGGGGAGTTGAGGTCAGAGGAGGGGGAGGGCTCCTTTCTGCAGGAGCTGGTCGATCGCCACAGCTATTCCGGCCCCTGGGTGCAGTCGTATGTCCAGATCCTGCGCGGTCTGTACGAGGCGGGATGCCGCTACAGTCTCAGCTGGGAGGAGATTGGCGATCGGACCGAGAGGACCCTGCAGAGGTTGTTCGATCAGGCGGGCGGCGAGGACCTGGGCCTGTCCGGAGAGGAACTGGATCAGGTCCGTGACGCATGTGAGAACCTGCTCAGACTGGGTTCCGAACCCGCCATCCAGCGGACCAGGGTCTATCCCCCGCTGCTGGAGGAGCTGTCCGAGAACTGGCCCGGTTGGAGGCAGGAGCTCGCCGGGGGCGATGATCCGCAGGGGACCCTGGACCAGCTCGGCAGCCTGTTGAGTAAGCAGCACTGCCCCAAACTCCTCAGACCTGCCGTCGATGCGGTGCACGAGGTGCTAAATAGAGTTCGCCTGCGCGCCCGTCTCTCTGGGGAGCACGAGGCGGTGCAGGGACTGGTCCGGTTGATGGCGGAGATCTCGGAAAGATACCGCCGGATCAAGGATGAGATGGGGGCCCTGGATTTTGATGACCAACAGCGGATGGTGCTGCAGATGCTGAAGAGGCACCCGGAGCTGGCGACCGAGTTGAGGCGGGCCTATCCCCACTTCCTGCTGGATGAGTTCCAGGACACCGACGGCGTTCAGTGGGACCTGGTCAGGCGCCTGAGGGATCTGGCCGGTGAAGGCGGCGGGGGAGGCCTGTTCCTCGTCGGTGACGGTGACCAGTCCATCTACCGCTTCCGGGGTGCTGATGTGGATGTCTTCCGTCAGGCGCAGAAGACCCTGGTCGAGATGGGTGCCGAGCGCCTGTCCATGACCACCAATTTCCGCAGCAGCGCCGAACTCATTGACATCTACAACATGTGTTTCTCCGAGCTCTTCAATGATTACGAACGCCTGGAGGCCCACTCCGGTCGAGAATCATCTCCCCACGATCCCGTTGAGATCCTGGTAGTGCAGCGCAGGGAGGACGATGACTCTGACCAGGTGCAGAGAAATGCCGGGGCGGCCGTCGCCCGGTGGATTGAGGGCTGGATGGAGGGGGGCGGGCAGCTCAGGGATGTGGCGGTGCTGGTCAGGAAGGCGGCGACCCTGGGCCCCGTGGCAGAATCACTGCAGAGAAGGCGAATACCACATCGGATCGTGGGAGGGCGGGATTTTTACGCGAGCCAGGAGATCGTGGATCTCAGGATGCTTCTGAGCTGGCTCGCCGATGAAAGGGATGACATCGCCCTGGCCGGTGTATTGAGATCACCCTTCTGCGCCGTCGACGATGCGGCTCTTCTGCAGCTGGCCCGGAGGGAGGGAGACACCCTGTGGGACAGACTCTCGGGAGCAGGGGATGACGAAGTGCTGCGGCAGACGCGGGATCTGCTCTGCGAGTGGCAATGGCAATCGAATTTCCTTCCCCTGGATGAGCTTCTGGAAACTCTGTTCTGCAGCAGCTGCTACCGGGAGGCACTGGCGACCTGGCCCCATGCAGAGCAGGCCCTGGCCAACCTGGACAAGATCTCTGCCATCGCCGCAGGAATGCAGAAAGACCAGCGGATGTCCCTGCAGGACTTCGCCGCACACCTGACCACCCTGGCAGAGGTGGCGGCCGAGGAGGGTCGGGCCCCGGTGGAGGCTGAGGAGGCAGATGTGGTCCGCGTCATGACCATACACCAGGCCAAGGGGCTGGAGTTCCCCGTGGTGATACTGCCGGAGGCGGGTTCCGCCCGGAGCGGATCGGCGGGGAAGTGCATCCTGAACCCCCGGATGGGGGTCGGGATGAAGCTCGGGACGGGGACGCCTCTCAAGGGATCTCTGTATCACACGTTGAGCGGGCCCGAGAGGGAGGCATCCCTGGAGGAGGAGATGAGGATCTTCTACGTGGCCTGCACCCGGGCGGAGGAGAAGCTGGTCCTGCTGACGCCGACGAAGGCGGGAGAGGGACAGCCCTGCGGGCAGACCTTCCCCGCGCGAATGAAGGAACTCAGACCGGGCACGAACTCTTACCTCGGGTGGCTTTCCCGGGGCATCGATCCCGATGTGGGTGGATCCATCGAGTGGGGTTTCTTCTCCGCAGGCGATGAAGCCGCCTCTGCCCGAGAGGATGCCGGTGACGATGCATCGCCCCTGATCGCAGGAGTGGGATCCCTGGCAGAGGAGGGACTGTTCGATCCCGCGGCCCCTGCAGGAGAGCTCCTGCACCGCGGATATTCGGTCACGGCCCTGGTCGACTACCATCACTGCCCGCGGTTGTATTACCTGAGGCATTTCCTCGGCTGGCCCGAGGTTTTCGCCCGCACTGAGCGGACCCGGGGGACGGGAATCGATCCCCTCCTGCTCGGCACCGCCGTGCACCGGGTGTGCGAACTGATGCCGGAGATGAAGCTGGATGATGCCGTGGGAGTGGCCGTGAGGGAACACCGCATCTCTGGGGAGGATTCGGAGATGATGCGCCGCATTTACCAGCTGGTTGAACCCTTTGTTGCCTCGGAGATGTATGCTCAGATACTCGCTGCCCACCGGCGCAGGCGCTCCTACAGTGAATGGTCCTTCTCCTGCCCCCTCCCCGGGACGCCGCCCTCGGACACGACAGTCCGCGCCCACGTTGCGGGCAAGATCGACCAGATGTACCAGAATGAGGACGGGCACTGGGTGGTGGTCGATTTCAAGACCGACAGGATACGGAAGGAGGAGGTCGAGGGGCGGGACCGCGCCCACGCCTTTCAGCTGAACCTGTACCGCTGGGTGGTGCAGAGGCTGGGCCTGGGGAAGGTGGAGGGAGCCCACATCCATTTTCTGCATCCGCAGGTGACCTACGAGCTGCCAAAGGATTCCCGGGGTCGGCCGGCCGAGGGGGCGGCCCGGATCATCTCACTGATCGAGGGGGCTGAGCGGGACCGAGATTTCGCCCCGAATCGAAACCCCCTGTGCAGGTGGTGCGGGTACCGTTTTCACTGCCGAAATCTCAGCAGCTGGGGAGAGGATGAGGGGTGTGCTGGGCCAGAAGGTGTTTGACCTGTTTCACCGGGTCATCGAGGACATAAGGAGGCGCGAGGGAGCCGGGATCGAGCGGGCGGCCCGCAAGATCGCAGCGAGGGTCGCCTCGGGTGGTGCGGTGCACCTGTACGACACCGGCCACCTGGTGGACCGCGAGCTGGTCCACCGGGCGGGGGGGCTTGCCCTGTGGCGTCCCCTTCGTTGGGATTTTGAGGTCATCAACCCGGTGCGCAGGCGGCGGCGGGGTGCTTCGACGTCTGCGGATCCGGTGCAGCTGGTGGAGTGCGCTCTGGATGCTTCGTGCATGGCAGACGGTGATGTCGTCATCGTGAGCTCTGTGTCCGGCAAGAGCGCGGTCCCGGTGCAGGTGGCCCTGGGGGCGAAGGCGAGGGGGCTTCTGGTGGTCGCGGTGACCTCCCCCGGCTACTCCGGTCAGCTGGAGTCGGAACACCCGTCGGGGAAGCGTCTCTTCGAGGTGGCAGACGTGGTCCTGGACAACCAGGCTCCCTACGGCGACGCTGCCCTGGACGTTCCGGGACTCGAGCAGAGATTGGTCCCCGCGTCGGGGGTCGGCGCCGTCGCGATCATGTGGGCCCTGACGGCCGAGGTGACGGAGGAACTCCTGGAAAGAGGGTTGACCCCCTCGGTCTATGCCAGCATCAATCGTCCCGGGACGGCCGATCTCAACCGAAGGGCGGAGGAGAGGTATGAGAGAGATGGATGGTGAGGGGATCAGCACCTACCTGGATGCGGTGGTGGACCTGATCCGGACCCAGGCCCGGGCCTGTGCCGGGCAGCTGGAGGAGCTGGTGGATTGGATGGCCGGAGCCGTGCGGGCCGATCGCAGGATATTCGTATTCGGAAGCGGGCACTCCGGCCTGCTGGCGTCGGAGCTTTTCTATCGCACAGGAGGACTCGCGCTGATAAACCCCATTATCGCTCCCGGCCTGACGGTGGAGTCCAGGCCGGTACAGGCGGGCACCATGGCCGAGCGCGTGGAGGGGTACACACCGTTGTGGCTTGAGGCGGCCGACCCCCGCCCCAAGGAGGTCATGATCGCCATCTCCGTTTCGGGCCGCAACCCGGCTGCCGTTGATATGGCCCTGACAGCCCGCCAGAAGGGACTCAGGGTGGCGGCGGTGACTTCCCTCCCCTACTCACGGTCGGTCACCTCCCGCCACTCGAGCGGCCTTCGTCTGTTCGAGGCTGCTGATCTGGTGGTGGACATCGGGGGCGAACCGGGGGATGCCCTGGTAGCCATCCCCGGCAGCGCCGGAAGGGTCGGACCGACCTCCACCGTGGTGGGGGCGGCCCTGCTGAATGCCGCCGTCTGCGGGGTCGTCTGCGATCTGGCGGGGGAGGGTGGAAGGCCGCCGGTGTTCATGAGCGCCAACGAGGCAGGCGGTGACGAACACAACCGCAAGCTGCTCGAGAGGTATCGCAACCTGCTGACCTACCTCTGACCACAGAACAAAAAACTCGTTGACGGCGGGTCATTGCTCCGGGCAGCAACCATACACAACTCCACCCACGTTAACACAGTATGATTGCGCGGGCAGAACTGGCGCCCGTTGCGTGAGGTTGCTTTTAATTGTCAGCTGGGCTATGGTTGACCTGGAGGTGGCGGAGGTGGCGGAAAACGAAAAGCTGGTCACCGCGCAGGTGCTGGCCGAGGCGCTGGATCTTTCAGTAGAGACAGTGTGGAGGTACACCAGGGAGGACAGGATTCCGCACGTCCAGCTGGGCAAGAGGCAGTACCGGTATCGACTTGAGGATGTGCTTGCGGCTCTCGGTGATCGCACCCTCTGTGAGGAGGCCGGCAGCTACCAGGTAGACTCGGGGAAGGAATTAACCTATGATGACTATTTGCGGCTGCCCGACGAACCCGGGTACCGCCTCGAGATACTCGACGGGATGCTGATAAAGGAGCCGTCACCGAACGTAATGCACCAGCGGGTTTCGCGCAGACTGTACCAGTCCCTGAAGGATTACTTCGGCGAGAACGACCCGGAGGGGGAGGTCTTTTACGCGCCTCTGGATGTGGTTTTGGGTGACAAGACTGTGGTGCAGCCGGATCTGTTCTGCATCTCTGGCGGCCAGAAGCAGATCGTGAAAGAAAAGTGCATCGACGGGGCACCCAGGCTGGTGCTAGAGATCATTTCTCCTTCCCGTTCTCGCAAGGACCGTCTGCAGAAACTGCAGATCTACCAGAAGGCCGGGGTCCGTCACTACTGGATCGTTGACCCGGAGCAGAGGACGCTGGAGTGTCTTTCTCTGCGGGACAGCGCATACGCGGTTGCCGAGGGGGGAATGGAGGATGACGTCGTGTGTCCCCCGGATTTTCCCCAGCTCACCATAGACCTGCAGGCTCTGTGGCGATAGACAACGGCGCCGGGCACTGATCCGGTTTCCCGTTCCCAGGCAGCATCCGCCGCAGATGTCCAGGCCCTCCAGGGTGATCTAGTCGCACTTTTCGGACATGCCGGCGCTCTCACGGACGTCCCCCTGATACATCTGCGGCAGAACAGCTATCGCTGCCGGTGTTGCATGTGTATTATGCGGACGTTCACAGTGTTTCTTCTCGTCTGGACCGATGCATACGCCATCCCATCGGGGTGGATTCCGGCGGGATAACGCGATCTCGATAACCTATATGTCGGTGGTCCTGTTGTTTGCCACGAAGGCCCGCGACCCCGTCCTGTTTTCCACTGTACCACCGGGCCGTATGCCGGTGGGGATTCTTCCCTGGACATCCTGTGGGTCTGCTCGCCGCGGCGCTCAGCTCAACCGCTGCAGGAGTTCGGGGTCGGGCCGGTTCGGTATGCGAGCCACCGTCTCTTCATCGTAAAGGAAGACGGCCTCATCTGAGGTGGTGATCTCTCCGATCACGGCGACAGGCGCGCCCCGGGAGCGGACAGCATCCATTACCTCCCCGACGTCTCCCGGGTTGACCTGAAAGAGCATTCGGCCCTGTGTCTCGCAAATGAGGATCTCCTCGGGACTCAGGTCGGCCACTCTTGTCGGCGCCAGTGCCAGGTCCACCCGGGCACCGAACCCGCCGTACCGGGCGGATTCACAGACCGCAGCGCCGATCCCGGCAGCTCCCAGGTCCGAACAGGCATTGATCTTGCCCGTCTTCATGGCGGCCAGGGCTGCTTCCATGGTCACCCGTTCACCGTCGAAGAGGGCCTCCGCCGGCTGCATCTGGTCCACCAGGCCGGCCCGGTAGAGGGTGTCATTGCCATCACTGCCGGTTTCACCGACGATTATGATCTGATCCTTTGCATTTTTTGCCGGCTTTGTGAGGGGTTTTTCCGTGATGAGGCGACCGATCACCGCCACCACCACGGCGGGAACAATGTCGCTGAAGGAGGTGGACAGGCCGCCTCCCACCACGAAGACGTCCATGGCCCTGCACATGTCCCGGATGCCCTTGATCAGCAGGTTCAGCCTCTCTGCGCTGGTCATGTGCTCGCACTCGCCGCAGGAGCACGTTTCGTCGAATCCACAGGGGCCCACGATGACCTCCTGGTCCAGCGGCCTGGTTCCGATGAAATCCAGAAGAAACAGCGGCCGGGCTCCCATGGCGACCACATCTCGCATGGCTCCGCCGGCTCCGGTGGCGGCTCCGTCATAGGGTCGGGGTACACAGGGCGAACAGTGACTCTCCATTTTCGCCACCAGCATCCCGCTGTCTGAGGGCATCTGCACCACTGCCGCGTCATCGTCGGCTTCCGGGCCAATGAGCAGGCTCCCGGGCCAGGTCTGGCTGACTCTTTCGTTTAACTCCTCGAATGCTGAGAAATCAATGGCCCTGTCTATGTTGTGGTGTAGATGGACAAAAAGCGCGTGCATCAAAGCCTTCTCAACCTTGTTCATGACAACCCCCTTCAATGTCATCGAGTCTGGTTCCGCCCCGCAGCAGTCTTGTGGGTTGATGGGTTGAGCACACCCGATCTCCATGTTCCCATGGTATCTTTTTCTCACAGGTGAGTTCAAACTTCCATTTTTCCCTGTGAAGTGTTGGCTCTGAAAAGAGGACCTGCTGGAGGCAATGAGAATCCCGGGAGACCGGCACGTCGCATCGTGGAAGGTCACTCCCCCAGAGCCGTCACTGTTTCCTCGGCTCAGGGAGTGAGGACCTTCCAAAGCCATCTTCGGGCTGACATTT
>PWUC01000012.1 GCA_003562655.1 Clostridia bacterium | reverse complement strand
GTGCTCTGGGTCATGGACGCTGACCTGCCCTGCGCCGGGGTGAACCGCAGACGACAGGGCGCCCCTACGGACATGCACACCGGTTGAGGCCGGCTAAATCACTCGCCTCTCCGGCAGTACCGGGATTTTTGCCTCTGAGTTCCCAGCGCTCAAGAATCCTCATCAGAGGTAACCTGCAGAATGTCCGCCACCTCGGAAGATTCCAGATCGTGTATATCTATCGAGGTGATGCCCTCGGTCTTTATGAGCGTATATCTCTTGCAGCGACCGCACTTGATGAGGATGACATCGCCCTCGAGCGTCATCAACAGTTTGTTGCACATACACCTCGCCGGTTCACCTATGAGGTCGGAGCCCCTGGTGCTCATGATCTACCTCCCGTCGATGCTGCGCCCAGGCTCCGGCATCTTGATCAGTGTGCCTTAGGCACCAGCAATGCCGCTCTGATTTATGTGGGCATGAGCAAAACTGCTTCATCTTATGTCAACTCCCCCAATTACGTAACCTCACAGGAACCCTGAATCCCTTTGACGAATTATCGAATAGTGACTATGGCCTGGGGCCGCACCACGAAAATGAAGATGGGAACTGATGTCGGATTCCTTCACGAGGTCGGTCTCCCCCTGGTGCCGGCAGGTTCGGCAAAAGGAAATCGGCCCCTCAGCAATGAAGGGGCCGTCGAGGGAGTCGCTCAGGTCATGTGACGCGTCACAACGAGAGCAGCGCGGGTAGTATGAGCAGGGGGGGTACTCCGTGAGACCCAAGTTGACCGTGATAACCACGGGAGGCACGATCGCCACACCCACAGACAGGGGCGAAGAAAGGCTGACTGCAGCGGATTTCGCCCACCATGTCCCGTCCTCGGCCAGGAGTGCCGATGTGACCTGGAAGGATTTCCTCAACGTGCCCTCCAGCCGGCTGGGCACGCAGGATGTACTGCGACTCATTGATCTGGCAGAGGAGGAGGTCCAGAGAGGGGCGAGGGGCATCGTAATTACCCACGGAACTGATGCTCTCGAGGAGACTGCCTATCTCCTATCCCTCCTGTGGTCCCATGCGGCGCCGGTGGTTCTGACGGGGGCAATGCGCTCGGCCGGATCCGCCGGGGCCGACGGTCCACGCAACCTGACCGCGGCCATCCTCGCTGCCGCATGCACAGATTCCCGCGGGCGAGGTCCCCTGGTGGTGTTCAACGACGAAATCCACGCCGCATCGCAGGTGACCAAGATGCACAGCTGGGCCGTCGACACCTTCACTTCCGAGTACGGTCCCGTGGGCACCATAAACCAGTGGAATGAGGTGCAGTATCACCGCCGGACAGAATCTCGCGAAACTCTGCCCCGGCCGCCCGCCCTGGACGAACCCGTGGCCCTGATCACGGCGGGTATGGCAATGGATGCAGCCATCATCGATGCTCTGGTCGCAGGAGGCTTCCGTGGAGTGGTGATAGAGGCAGCAGGGCTGGGTTCGCTGCCTCCTGACATGCATCGGGGCGCAGAAAGGGCCGTCAGGACGGGGATGATCGCCGTCGTGGCATCCCGATGCGCCTTTGGAGGGACTGTTGCCGGGCCTTCATCTAAGGGCATAATTAGGGCAGGCTCTCTTAGTGGGATCAAGGCCCGCCTGAAGCTCATGGTGGGGATGGGCCTGTACGGCAACGACCGGGAGGCCATAGGGAACCTGTTCCGCCGGCAGACCCCGAAAGGAGCACCTGATGACAGATAGAGGTGATGAAATTCTCGTGATAGAAGATGATCGAAGCATTCAGGAGTTGATCCGCCTCTACCTGGAACGAGATGGTTTTGAGATCAGACTGGCCTCCGACGGCAATGAGGGTCTCGAGTCTGTTTACGAAAGCCCCCCAGCACTGGTGATTCTGGACATCATGCTTCCCGGCATTGACGGGTGGGAGGTCTGCAGACGCATCCGCGATGCCCACTCGATCCCCATCATCATGCTGACCGCCCGCGATGCCGTCAGCGACAGGATCAACGGGTTGGAGCTGGGCGCAGACGATTATGTGACCAAGCCCTTTGACCCACGAGAACTGGTGGCCCGGGTCAGGGCGGTCCTGAGACGGAGTCAGGGTGAGACCGAGACCCACCTGGAGTTTTATGACTTCTCAATGAACTACGAGCAGCGTCGTGTGATCCGGGAGGGATCCGACGTCTATCTGACGGCCAAGGAATTCGATCTTCTCTGGCTGCTGGCCAACCACCCGGGGCGGGTGTTTACCAGGGATCAGCTGCTGGATCAGGTGTGGGGCTACGAATTTTACGGCAACGTCCGAACCGTCGACGTCCACATCCGCCACCTTCGGGAGAAGATCGAACCCGATTCGGGGAACCCACGTTACATCCTGACCGTGTGGGGCGTCGGCTACAAATTTGAACCGCCGGAGGCTGACGGATGAACAACATCCGCACCCACCTGACCCTATCTCATCTGGTACTGGTGCTGATCGTTCTGATCCTTGTCGGCGTACTGCTCAACAGCATGGTCCGCTCGTACCTGCTGAACGAGGCCCGCAAGACTCTCAGCATCCAGGGCAAGAGCATCGCCCAGCTCTTCGCCATGGAGATACTCCTCCGCGGACACAGGTCATCCCTGGTGATCGATGAGCGCCTCAGGGTCTGGTCCCGGGCTGTCACAGCCATGATAAACGCCGATTTCGTCGTGCTCTCAGCCACCGGCGATCTGCTCGTCACCTCGGATGCCATCGATCTACCCGGGGATCCGGAAGAACGCCTCTCCATGGAGCCCGTGGCGAGGGTCCTGCAGTCGGCCAAGATGCAGAGCACAGAATGGCAAACACCCGATGGAGACCCCCTGGTCGCGGTTTTCGTCCCCATCCAGCTGCAGGCCGACGCACCCCCCGTGGGCATGGTGATCCAGTTCCAGCGAGTGACGGCTGCCACCAGGGCGGCGGCCGATTTGCGGCAGATCATGATCCAAACTGGAGCGGTGGCCCTGGTCCTGGCGCTGGCCCTCAGCATGATATTCGCCCAGAGGATCTCAAGACCGGTGGAGGAACTGAGCGAGATCGCCCGGGCCCTGGGCCGGGGAGAGCTGCAGCACCGTGCTCCCGAGGGATATGTGAGGGAGTTCTCCCAGCTGGCGAGGCAGATCAACGAGATGGCCAGGGATCTGTCGGAGTTTCTGGCAAAGCGACAGGCCTTTACTGCAACGATCTCCCATGAGATCCGCACTCCGGTCACCTCCATCAGGGGCTTCATCCAGGCGATCAACGACGGGATCATATCCGAGGAACAACAGGGTCCGTACCTGGACACCATTCTCAAGGAGACCCAACACATTGAACGGCTGTTGGACGATCTCCTCCAGCTCGAGCGGCTGGAGGCAGGCCAGATGTCGATGCAGTTTGACTGGATTGCCTGCACACAATGGCTGAACCGCGCCGTCGACCGGGCAGCACCGAGGGCTGCTCAGATGGACACCAGGCTGCGGGTCCAGGATCCGGGGGCTCTGCAGATCTGGGGCGATGAGGAGAGACTCGACCAGGTCCTGGGCAACCTCATGGACAATGCCCTCTCCTTTGCAGCGCCCGGCGGTTCAATCGAGATCGGGGGAGAGTTGAAGAGCGGGGACGATCAAACGGGTGGAGCCGTCTTCTGGGTCGCCGATGACGGCCCAGGAATCCCCGAAGAGGATCTGCCGCACATCTTTGATCGCTTCTACCAGGCCTCAACCAGCCGCAAGGAGGGGGTGGGCCTGGGTCTGGCCATCACCCGCGAGATCGTGAACCTGCACGGGGGTGAAATAGTGGGGCAGAACCGACCCGGCGGAGGTGCAGAATTTCGTTTCACCATACCCACCAGCAGGCTCCGGGAGCACAGGTCACAGTAGCCTCCAGTGCAGCAGCCCTTTCATCCGCGTCGCCTCCACCTTCCCCTCGTCTCTCATAGCAATGAGGATTGCGTGCAGGGTCTGTTCACCCATCTCGCGATGGGTCTCGGGAATCAGGCCGACCGCCTCGAACAAAGCTGCTGTCGTGAGCTCCTGCCCCGAGAGCTGCTCCGCAATCGCACGGCCAAATCGGGCCACCCGGTCCGCAGTGTTCTGCAGAAAACGCCGGCAGTTCTCACGACCCGCTGTGGGAACGGAGTGCCCCCAGCCTATGAACTCAGGATCCAGTGCCAGCAGGCGGTTCATGCTCCTGGTCCAACAGCGGTAATCTCCTAGAGGATGGGGCCTGGCCGGCCCCAACCAGAAGGGCAGGTCTCCAGCAAAGACAGCTCCGTGGGTCGGGACATACAGGGATATGCTCCCAGGTGAATGACCCGGTGTGTGGATGACCTGCAGGCTGAGATCTTCCAGTTCCAATGTATCGCCCTCCTGTACCGTCCCATCGACGGCTACCGGATGATACTGGTCTTCACTGACCTCTCGCTGGTAGTTGTGATACTGCGCGTTGGATCTGTTCATCTCACAGAAAGCATCCCTGATGGTGCCGCAGTAGTGAGACTCCATGGCCCCATCATCGAAGACTCGAAGGGGCTGTTCAACGATAGGTCGGTCCTCAGGATGGATCATGAGCGGCACGTTGTAGTGACGGCGGATCCATGGCCCGTTGCCCACATGGTCATAATGATCGTGGGTCAACAGGACCCATCGGGGGGTCAGCTGACGTCCGGTCAGGAAGCTGACCAGGGCGCGGAAGGTCCGTGAACCGAGACCGGTATCGATGATCCCACATGCGTTCCCCCGGGCTATGACGTAGACCGATGAACTGAAGCCGGCATCCTTCAGACCAGCAATGGCCGTGCCGGGAAGGTAGTAGCCCAGATCCTGGGGAAGAACCCTGAACAACTGCTCCGCCTCCTCGTCCTGGCGATTCCCACCCACGGCATAACCGGTGAGTGAGTCGCATCGGTGAAATATGCCACTGAGGAAATTATACTCAAAGGCCGTGTCTGTTTCCACCTTTCGCGGTTGATCCAGGTTGTCACTGACCCGGCAGGTATCGCACTCCCTATCAG
>PWUC01000179.1 GCA_003562655.1 Clostridia bacterium | reverse complement strand
GCGATGTGAACAGCGGCTCCGGTCTCACGAGCCAGCGTCACGGTGCGTTCTACGGCGATGAGTTCGCTGAAGGCAGGTCTGCTGTCGGCGTGCGCCAGCGGATCCTGACGTCCCTGGGACTGAAGCTGCCCGGTGAGAACGTCAATGATGGACTGATTCTCTGCGTGAACACAGAGGCGGGATCCTGCCGACCGTATGGCCTGCATACCCCGGTAGAGCATGCCATCGTCCAGCATCCCGATTTCCTCAGAGTGCGACAGAAAGCACTTGAATCCCACGGGTCCCAATTGGCACAGCTGCTCGACACGGTCGAGGTTCTCCGGGGTTAGAGCCAGATAGAGACCGAAGTCGACCACAGATTTGCTCCCGGCTTCAGCCTGTTTGCTCAGGAAGGAGTCGGCGTCAGCCACCACCGGGACGGTTTGAGGCATTTCCATCACGGTGGTGACGCCCCCGGCTGCTGCCGCCTGGGACCCGGTGAGAAAATCCTCTGCCTCGGTATACCCGGGATCATTGAAGTGGACGTGAGCGTCTATGGCGCCGGGGAACACATAGCAGCCCCCCGCGTCCACAACCTCCCCTGCTTCCCAGCAGTCCTCACAGCCCAGGCCAGATATCATCCCGTCCTTGACATAGACATCAGTCGCCCATATGCCAGATTCTGTGACCACCCGGCCATTCTTTATGCATAGGTCGTGCAATCCTCATCCATCCCTCCGCTGCTACCTACGAAGACGGGGATCCAGGACATCCCGGACCCCGTCGCCTATGAGGTTGAAAGCAAGAACCGAGGCGAAAATGAACAACCCCGGGAAAGTGGCGTACCACCAATATTCCAGAAAATACTTCCGTCCAATGTTCACCAGGAGTCCCCAGCACGGCGTCGGAGCCTGAGCGCCCAGACCGATGAAGCTCAGGGAGGCCGTCATCAGTATGGCATATCCCACATCCAGGGTCGCCTGAACCGTGATGGGAGCCAGGCAGTTGGGGAAGATGTGCCTCAGGAGGATCCTCAAGGGGGAAACACCTATGGCCCGGGCCGACTCCACAAAATCCTTCTCCCTGACGGACACGATTTGAGACCGCATCAACCGAGTGTACCACGGCCACCAGGTGATACCCACCGCGATCATGGCATTGGTGAGTCCCGCTCCCAGTGCGGCACTGATCGCCAGGGCCAATAGCATGGGGGGAAAGCTGAGAAAAACATCTGTTATCCTCATGATGATCTCACCCACTGCACCGCCGAAGTATCCGGCCACCAGCCCGAGGGGCACCCCGATTCCAATGGCGATCAGCACCACCACGATTCCGGCCGTCAGAGAGGTCCGGCCTCCCCAGATCACGCGGCTGAAAAGGTCCCGACCGAGATCATCCGTACCGAAGATATGGGTCCAGCTGGGAGGTCGGAACCGGTTCCCCTCGCGCGGGAAGCCCCGGGCATCCTCAGGATAGGGAACCACTGCGGGAGCCAGCAGTGCAGCAACAATCAGTAGTGTTGCGACGGTGATGCCGACCAGAGTCAGGCGGTTGGAGATGATCCGCCTCACGCTGGCGGTGAATTCTGATCTGCCCGGAGCTGACGACGCCTGTGACACGGCAGTGAGACCTCCCCCCGCTGATGCCGTTCAGTCATAGCGGATCCTGGGGTCCAGCAACCCCTGGCCCAGGTCCACACAGAGGTTTATCAACACGTAGGTGACCGCCGAGATGATGGTGACCCCCATCACCGCGGGGTAATCGACCGCCATGATGGCGTTCACCACGTACAGACCCAGGCCTGGCCAGTCGAAGATCACCTCGACCAGAAATGTCCCGGCAATCAGGTACCCCAGGGACAACCCGGCGATGGTGAGCACGGGTATGAGCGCATTCTTGAGGGCGTACCGGTAGTTGATCACGCGCTCGGAAAAGCCCATGGCCCGGGCGGTGCGAATGTATTCCTGGGAGAGAACCTCCACCATCGATGATCGCGTCATCCGCGCAAACAGCGCAAGCGAGGCATACCCCAGGGTAAAGGCCGGCAGCACCAGGTGCCTGAGGGCCTCCAAGAAGCTGGAGAAATTACCGGTCAGCAGCGTATCGATGGTGTAGAGGCCGGTGTATGTGGTTACGGGGGACATTATGAGCGTATGCGATGAGAGCCGCCCACTGAGAGGCAAGATTCCGAGTCCGCGAGCGAACACCAGCTGCATGAGGAGGCCCAACCAGAAGATGGGCATTGATACACCACTGATGGCCACCAGCCTTGTTATATGGTCGATCCACGAGTCCTTCCTGACCGCGGAGGTGATCCCGAGGGGGATGCCGACAGCCAGGGCAAAGACGGTACTGATGATGACCAGCTCCAGCGAGGCGGCCAGAAAACGTCTTACATCCTCTGAGACTGGCCTGCGCGTCCTCAGGGAGCGCCCCCAGTCCCCAGTGAGCAGGCGGCCCAGATAGACTGTGTACTGACGGTAAAGAGGCTCATTCAGACCCAGGGCCTGACGAGCTGACTCGATTTGCTCCGCCCTGGCTCGCGGACCCACCCAGAGGGCGGCCGGATCCGCGGGCAGCACCCTGGCCACCATGAAGGTGGCCAGGGTAATACCGACGATGACAAGCGGCAGAAGCAATAGTCGCCTGGCGATGTACACCATCATGGTCTTCGTGCCTCACACTTCCGTGCCCGCCGGGGGCACCCGGTCACCTCGTCAGCTCGTAGAAGAAGACCACATGTGGATAGGCGGGGTTGTTGTTGAACCCCCCGATGTCTGCATTCTTGCCGACCACGTACTCCTGCTCGTAGATAAAGAGGGCCACAGCATCGTCGAGGAGAATCTGCTGCGCCGTGCCGTAGAGTTCGGCGGCCGCCTCGCGATCATATCCCTCGAACACCATACCCCTGTCAACGAGATCGTCGAACTCGGGGTTGCTGTAGTAGGCCAGGTTGAAGATGGCATCATCCTCTGATCGGAACATGGTGTACAGCCAGTCCGAGGGCGTCACCGTCGTGGGCCACCAGTACATCAGGAAGATGCTGGGTGCCGTGTCCAGACTGCGCGCCCGGGGCCAGCGGGTCTCCCAGGGCTGTTCCACGATATCCATCTCAATGCCGAGGCGGGAGAGGTTGGCCTTGAGAATCTCGGAGATCTGGCGTTGCCGCTCGTTGCCCTGGTCGTGCGTGAGAGTCAGTTGGATGCTTTCTCCGTAGTACGGGCTCTCGCTGAGTATCTCCTCTGCCAGATCCAGATCAAAACCGGGAGCGTCCAGGTCGGGATCGTGACCCCAGACGGTACTCGGTATGGGACCGACAGATTTTTCGCCATATCCTCGCAAGACTTCCTCCGCAACCGCATCATAGTTCAGCGCCCAGGTGATGGCGCGGCGAACGTACAGGCAGTCGGTGGGCGGTTTCTCGACGTTCAGATAGCCCAGGAGGTTCTGGAAACTCGGCGTCACGTCGATTTCGATGTCGGGGTTTGCCTCCATGTGGGGGACGGCCTCCAGCGGAACATTGCGGACGAAGTCGACATCGCCGGCCTCCAGCATCTGTCGGGCCGTCGACCACTCACGGACGATCCTGATCACAGCGATCTCGAAGTGAGGACGTTCCCATCCTCCCCAGTAGTCATCGAACTTCTCCAGGACGATCTGCTCGCCGGGGACCCATTCGCGCAGACGGTAGGGTCCGGTGCCGACCGCATTGCCCTCGTTGAACCAGTCTGTACCCTTCTCTCCCGCGGCAGGACTGACCATATAAGTCCCGTATCCCGACGCCGCGATGAGATCCAGCGCCATGGGATAATGCAGAACAAACTCCACGGTGTACTCGTCCAACACGTTGATGGCCTGCACACCACCCCACAAAAAGGCCGGCCCCTGGTCCAGCTCGACGGTTCTTTCGATGGCATATTTCACCGCCTCGGCGTTGAAGGCCTCGCCGTCGTGAAATACCACGCCTTCCCGAAGGTAGAAGGTCCACACCGTGGCGTCCTCATTGTGTTCCCAGTCCAGTGCCAGGGCGGGCTCAAAATCGTCCTTGAATGGATCGTAGTAAAGAAGCGGCTCGTAGATGTTCAAAAGAGTTACGCTGGAGACGTCAAAGACAATGGCGGGATCCCATTGGCTGACATCGACACCCAGGCCGTAGGTGACCATTCCCAACTCGAGCTGATCCTCAAGGTCGTCATCCGATGGATCTTCCACTGCTTCGGGGGCGCAGGCAGAAAACGACAGAGCGATCACCAGTAGACTCAAAATGAGCAGATGCAGTGTGATCCTGTTACTCATGGTGGTATTCCCTCTCCCTCTTGATTTCATTGACTGCTGTTGACAACCGCCACACAAGGCCATACCAAAGCGACCTCACGGGCACAGACTTGCGCATCTCGAGTATTGATTCTAGAAAGGTCAGTGAACTCCTTCTCCAGTGGGGTGAGATGCAAGGAACTGGCCGATATGTCAACTCAATCCATCCGGCTCCTACCGGGTCTGATCTTCCTTCGTCCCGCCGCCTCCGTCAGATGACGGCCCCGGCGCTGCTTCGGATCAACCTTCGCCAGACGGTGTCTTTTTCCCACCATCCCGGGCCGGTCATGGCGGGAAAATCCATCCCTATCCATGAGGCCTCGCCTTCACACCCAGAACGTCCTCGGCATCGGCATCCGCCGGTCAGTATCTGTGCCCGCCTTCTCTGCCCCAATGCTGTCAGCCGCTCCGCACGTGGCAACCTCGTATCCGCGGTGCTCTCGCACACCGGTCACCGAAACAGTACGGGGGTGGCAGCCGCTCAATACAGATCGTACAGCAGCCCGGAAAAACACAGCAGGGCAAACTGGATTCCCGGTACCAGAGAATCTACGTAGAGAAACTCACTGACCCGGTGACCGTTCTCGGATCTTTTGAATCCCATCGTCACGGCCGGCCAGCCCCTGGCAAGGGGTATGTTGGAGTCCGTACTCCCGGCCCGGAGCTGCAGTTCACATCCCTGCTCCCGCCCCAACCTCAGCAGGCCCTGAACCAGACAGG
>PWUC01000142.1 GCA_003562655.1 Clostridia bacterium | reverse complement strand
TCGTTGAGCCAGCAGCTCATATACGAAGAAGCCACAGAAGTCAGCAGCAAGGCCGAAAACGGTGGCCCAGGCGGCGTAGCGGAGTAGATCGCGAAAGGTGCACCTGATGGCCATCAGGTGCAGTGCGATCTTTACCACCAGCCCGTTGAACGCATAGTTGACCACCAGTATGGACAAAAACACCCGGGGAGCAAGAAACTGAGCCCATATGGGAAAGAAGACATCGTACAGTACCACTCGGCGTTTTCTCAACGTTGCTCTCCTCCCTGACCCACTCGATTCCACCCATCAGCCATACAGGGCACATGACGCCAGGGTCGCGGTAAGGTTCCCCTTAAAGCCAGGAAACCGAGGTGCAGAAGACCCGAAACGGCATCGCCGGTGAACTGGATGGCCGCCTGGCGATCCGTGGCGCGAGACCGGGTGTTCATGCTATGGATCGCCGCGCAGGGCCACAATCGCGCCGCACTGACATGGCAATAGGGTCATCGGTCCCGCTCAATTCCTGCATGGCACCTGGCATGTGCAAATAGGGTAGAAACTTATGCAGTGGCAGAATACGGGGGGACAACTCCCCAGGCATGCCTATTGATGGCAATATAGAGTATAATATTATTGTAGGCACCCGAAGAGGAACACGAAAGGGGTGAGTAATCGTGCAACAGGTTCGACGACACGCCTTCGTTGTCATCTTGCTTGCAGTCGCTCCGTTATCTGTGGCATGCAGCGCGCTGACAGGAGAAGTCACCGAGTATAACATCAACATGGGCATGGAACCCGGCACTGAAGCCCTGTTTGTGTCCGTGCAGGAAATGAAGGACAGTATTCTGCTGATAGGCACCGATTCCCCGGAGATCGAGCCCGCACCCGCAGAAATTGACGACTTCCTCCACGGTGAGGCTTCTTCTTCGGGATGGAGACAATATCAGCTGCTCATGTCACACCTGGTGACCCGGCTGGGTGACTACAATAACTACTTCATACTGGCAGAATACGAAAAAGATGGACAGCAGTATATGCATGCAGGTATAGTCGGTATCTACGTCTCTGGTGAGCAGACGGGTACCATCGACTACCGCGCCGATACCTACAGTCCCGGACTGACAAGTACCACCTACCACGACAGACCCGTGCAGACGGGAGATCTATTTCATCCGGTAAAGTATACCGCCGGAGGCAATTACCGCATCATGTTCGGCGTGGTAACAGATCGCCGCGTGGATTCAGTGCAGCTGGGGGTCGTATATGGTCCTTACCTGAATCATCCGGAAAGGCCACCCCTGGGCGAATTCTCCTGGGAACTGGATGCAGGAGAATACCCATGTTTCTTGCTGGTACTCACGGAAACTCACACCACCCGGGGCGAAAAGCCCGTCCGGGGGTTTCCCAATGGACACATCATGCTAAAAAACTGGACGGCTCTCGACGAGGAAGGAGATGTAGTCGGCACCTGGTCAGATCCCTATTGGTCCCAATGAAATTCTCAACCGGGGATTCCTTGAACAGGCGAGCTGTCGTGCCCGCTGCTGGTGTCGTCATCCCGGGCGAGGAGCCTGGAGAAGACCCGGAACGCATTGCCGTCAGTGTGGGATGACGAAGATGAAAGGCGACACTGGCGATCGTTCCTGCCGTGTAGGGCCTGACTCCCGGAAGGGACTGGAGAACGTCGCAGTTGGCAGGCAGTTTCGCTCCGTAAACCCCTTGCACCTGCTGGGCTGCCTGGTGTAAACGGCGGGCTCGCGAGTAATGGCCCAGTTCTTCCCACAACGTGAGTACCGCTCCTCCTCTGCGTGGGCCAGGGCGTTCACCGTCGGAAAGGCCTTGAGAAGGCGTTCGTAGTAGTTGATCACCGTCTCCATGCGCGTCTGCTGAAGCATGATCTCCGAACCCACATGGCATGGGGAACCCGTGCCACTCTCCACGGAAGGTCGCGTTGATGCACCCGGTACCAGCTCAACAGGTTCTTCACCCACGAGGGCGCCGGGTCACACTACCTCGTCTCAACCTGGGTTCCTCCTGTCTATCATGGCTACATTCTGGCAAGTCCCGGCCCGGGTCTCCATGGTTCTCCCCGGCGACGTGCGAAGTTCATCCTCTGGTGCGCGTGGTCGTCACCCAGGGTTCCGAACCATACCGGTGGCCTGGGTATGGTCCCGACTTCCGCTTCACGGGTTCGGTCGCAACCACCGCCTGTCGTCATCAGCTGGGTCAGGAAACATCTGCATACTATACAATTATCCTTGCTCGGGCAGGAGCAGGACGCAGGGGGAGGGAATAACTACATATCACGGCGATGCAGTCCACATTGAGAAACGGATCGATGCCCGAACGATGAGCGTGCAGAGGCAGAACGGGCAAAATGAGAACGCTCGAGCTGAATGCTGCCCCAATGGTGAACAAAGGTTGCACCCATTCCCCGTTCCGTGCGATCGGAGCGGACGATTTTGCTGCCACGGTACTATTTGATCGGTCCTGAAACGGGAGGCGTGGACACTGTCTGGATCATTCGCTGATTCCGGGACCCAGAACCGGCACGAAAGAGGTAGGGAAGCCCCTGGTACCCTCGGGGCGGTTCTGGTCGTATCTTCTCT
The DNA here is from genome assembly GCA_003562655.1 of Clostridia bacterium. The sequence continues at coordinate 2,449 of PWUC01000142.1, read as the reverse complement.
CCATCTCATCCTGTATTACTACCTGATCCACCTGCTGAAGATGGATGACCCCACGACGAGATACGTTTTGACCGTCCTGTCGTCGGTTTTCCTGGGTGCCCTGGCTCTGTGGGCACTGAAAAGGGAAGGGATCTCCCTCACCGACATCGGTTTGGACATGCTCAGGCTGCGGGAGGCGAACTGGCTCATCGCAGCCATCTGGCTCGCTATGGGGCTGGGGTACTATGCCCTGGCTGGCGAAGCGGTGCTGGATCATGTCTCACCAGCGCTCATCCTGATGCAGCAGTGGATCTTCGTCGGCATCGCCGAGGAGCTGCTCTTCCGCGGATACCTGTTGAGTCGACGGTCCGCACCTTCGGCGCCGTCTCCAATCTCACCAGGAGGCGGTCAGGCATTGGAGACGATCATTGGCACACCCGGCTCCATGCGGTGCCAGCTGCTCACAACATCCCTAGCTGCTCCAGGGACGAGGGGGTTAGGATGAATGACGATTAAGGTAGTGTTTCTCACCGCAGTTGCTTCGATCCTCGCCGACGTAATAGCGAAGGAATTACTGGGGTTCGTGCCGTCCTGGGTGCCGATTACCAGGGTCGCTATCCTGGCTGCAGCATCACTTCACTACTGGCTCTTCGCCCGCAACCGGCGAATGGCCGTGTACTCGGTTATACTGACCGCCCTGGTAGTCTTTCCGCGGTTAGGCGCCTTCATCGGAGCTACACCTACCTGGCAGGGTTTCTTCGACATGCAGAGTTTTGCCGGCTACTTCAGCAGCATGGTCATGTCGAAGTTGCTGGGGTCGATCCCCGTGGTGCTGCTTCTGCTTCTGCTCTTTGATTCACCGCGGGAGGCATACCTGGTCAAGGGCGACCTGTCGGTTAAGCCTGAGCCCAGCAGGCTATACCCCGACACGATTAGCTGGGGCAGGCTGTCGGTGTACTCCGCCTTTGCCATCGCCGGCGTGACCCTATTTCTGACCCTGTTCACGGTCACCGGTTTCTCGATGCCCGAGACGGTCAGCGATCTACCCCGGCACCTTCCGATCATCCTGTTGCTCGCGCTGGTCAATTCCGTGAGCGAGGGCTTCATGTTCCGCAACGCGATCCTGGCTCCCCTCAGGGATGTGCTTCCGAAGGCCCAGGTGCTGCTCGTGGCAGCTGGGTTCTTTGGCATGGCTCACTTCTACGGCGCACCCAGCGGTGGCGTCGGGGTGGTGATGAGCGGTGTGCTCGGCTGGTTTATGTCGCGGAGTATGTACGAGACGGGAGGCCTGGTTGCGCCGTGGATCATCCACTTCATGCAGGACGTGGTGATCTTCACAACGTTTATGCTGCTGGTCACTTTCATCTGACTGGGTGCGTGGTGTGACCATCCGGGAATGGGTGTCCGCCCCGTACCGGCATTGACTGGGGGCAGCGAGCAGATCACCGGCGGGTTGATCGGATAAAGGAGCGGTGTGCCACCTTACCCTCCCGCCCGATGCCCCGCGCGCAGGGAAATCCGGGATCGTCTCGAGCCGACTGTTGAGTTAGCATTGATCTTCAAAGACGGCTCTGGAATCTGTATAGGGCGACTTCGGTGGGCCCGCACGTTCTGCAATCGTTACTCATGGCTTTCGAGCGCTGGTTGTTGGACGTAGGACGCTACGCCCCACACAATCTCTATGAGACTCTTCTGGACATTCAAGCCAGTCCGGGTCTCTTACTGCGGTGGCTGCGAGTGTTGCCACAGCCTTCCCTCGTGCATCGGGCCAAACCTTACTCACGCTGCTTCGATCTCCAACGTGCATCTGCTTGATCGGCAGCGACTGGCCAGTGAACGTCAAGCACCATCAAAGATGCCGTTCCCTCAGCTGAACTATCACCATCGTGGTAGAATGCCTCCGCTCAATATAGACAATCACACGGCTGCCGCGTCGGCAGTGCTCAAAGCAGTCCATCCCGCCGTGCCTCCGCATGCCAACCGGCGAAGAACTCGGGTAGGCTCTGGCCGCTACCGGGTCCCGTCCTCCTCTTCCTGTGCTCCACCAATGCCTCAAGCCCCATTCCCCGGAGGAAGACATCGTCTCCCAGGTCGGGAAGGATAGCCGGCTTGTGGTAGCACACCTCAGTCTCTATCAGCATCACCATCGAGAGATAGTCGTTGATCATCAGGCCGGCGGTTGCGGGGTGCTCTGACAACCGGTGCAGCCCGACGGTCCGTACCCCAACCTCATGTACGTAGGCATGCTCGAAGACCGCGGGTGGATGCCTTTGACCGATCACCACCTTCTCCGGCCCGACGCTGCTGGCCAGGCTCGGACTTTCCGGGCAGACGATGAACTCAAAGGCATCGTAGGGGTAGTCGACACCGAGCAGCTCGCCCCACTGCGCCGCGACCCGGGGATCCATGACCTCAATTCGTTCGTTGATCGAGCCTTCATCCCTTTGCTCTGAGAACCTCGATTCGTACC
>PWUC01000039.1 GCA_003562655.1 Clostridia bacterium | reverse complement strand
TGAGACGGCCTATCGCGGTCTGCAGATCGCGCAGCAGATGACGAGGGTGACCGAGGCGGGGATGCGGATTGCTCGCGAGGGGCTTCGGGTTGCGCAGGACATGCATGAGGCGGGCATGATCACCCGGGCCGAGGTCCTGGGTGCACAACGCGACGTGGAACAGATGAGGAGCATGTGGGTTTCCGCCCGTGTCGGGGGCGAGACCGCTGCCCTGGCCCTCTCCATGCTGCTGGATTGGGACATGAAAGGAGAGCCGGAGCTGGCTGAGGACCGGCCGACCCATGCTCCCTCACCGGAGGTTGACCTGGATGAGCAGGTGAGGAGGGCCCTCAGGGAGAGATACGAGATCGCCGAGGTGAATGCCATGGTGGACCTCGCCCGCTACCGGCTGGACCTGGCCCGGGAGTATCCCGCGGGTATATCCTTCCGCTGGCCGGACCTGCCGGTGGACCTTCCCTTTGATCCACCCGACAATGGCGAGGTGGAGGATGAATACGCCCTGCCCATTGCTGAGCTGGACTACCGCGAGGCGGTCCTGGCCCGCAAACTGCGCCGGAGTGAGATAGAGCAGCAGGTTCGCAGCCTTCATCTCGGGATCCGTGAGTCCGAACAGAGGGTGCGGGAGGCGGAGGTCGGGCTCCGGGCTGCCGAGGAGACCTGGCGGACCGCGGTGCTGAAGTTCAATGCGCAGACGATTTCCAGGCTGGATCTTCTTCGGGCCAACCTGGAGAAAATCCGGAGTGAGGCCAGCTGCATCAACGCGGTGCATGAGTATGAGCTCGCCCTGGCACGGTTCTTTCACGCCTGTGGGAGGGGTTCATCGGCTGCACTGGAGGGAGGGATGCGAGGTGGAGTCGAGGGGCGCTGATCCGAAGCGCGTTCGCATCATCGAGGCGGCCATGAGGGTGTTTTCCGAGGCCGGTTTCAGCAGTGCCACCATGCAGGATGTGGCCACAGAGGCCGGGGTGGGGAAGGGCACCATCTATCTCTATTTTGCCAGCAAGGAGGATCTGCTGGAGAGGATGCTGCTGTCGGTCCTGGAGGAGTATCTTTGCGAACTCAGGGAGGTCACGGCCAGGCCTGGGGACAGTCAGACCCGATTGAAGCGGCTCTTTGCCTTTGTCCTCGCCGAGGCAGATGACAACCGGGAGAAGCTCAACCTGCTGCTGCAGGGTTCCATTGACATCGGGGAGACCTTCAAACGGAAGCTGCTGACCATAAAGGGTGAGATCATGCAGATGATCTCCTCCCTGCTGGAGGACGGCATGGCGGCCGGGGAGATCGGGCCGGTGAACGTGCAGATGATGACTCATTTGATCTCCGGCGGCATGGATTCGCTGGCTGCTGCCAGGCTCTGGGAATACGAGGAACTGGTGGCGACGGCGGGGGGGGAGGACTGGCCCGGGGAGCTGGCGCAGCTGGCGGTGGACTGCCTGTGGTCGGGGATGGGAGGCACCGGCGGTGCTCGCAACGGGGATGAGGCGTGAAGATGCCCGGGGTGATCGGGGATGCCTGTACGGGCACGCAGAACCGGCCGCTCGGTCCATGTTGAAGGTGGGCCGGGCGGCCGGGCGCGGGCATTCGCGCGGTGCTATCTGCAGTGCCCAGGGCGCTGTCAGTTCAACTGGAGATGAAGCTGTCGCATCCTACAGACCACCATTGGCGTCCATGAGGATTGCTCGCACCGGTGAAGCCTCGCCGCCGGTGATCTTCAGGGGCAGGGCGATGAGCTGGTAGACCCCGGGTGTGATCCTCGCCAGGTTCAGTCCTTCCAGCAGGACCATGTCCCTCTCAAGGGACGCCCGGTGAGCCGGATAATCGGGCGAGTCGATTGGATCAACCGAGGGCGCATCGGTGCCCAGGAGGTAGACCCCCCGTTCCCACAGCCAGTCCACCGCCCGGGGGGCAAAGGAGACGAAGTCGGTGCGAAAGGGGCGTGCCGGGGTATAGCCTGTGCGCGTCAGCACCCGGGGGGGCAATGAGGGCGATAGGGTGTACAGCTGTCCGCTCGCCAGTTCCAGGGTCTCTGGTTCAACCAGGTCACCCTCCAGGTACGGGCGCAGATCCAACACAACACACGGACCGACAACGGTCTCGGGGGGAATGCTGTCAAGGGTGGTGCCGTTTTCAGCAAAGTGAGAGGGTGCATCCAGGTGGGTGCCGAAATGCGAGCTCATTGTCATCCCCGACACGTTCGCATCAGCTCCCGAATCCATGCGCCCCCGCCAGTGCAGTTTGAACTCTGTGTCTCCAGGCCACGGGGCGACATCCTTCGATACCGGATGAGTGATATCATATATGATCCTTTTCATTTCTGTCATCTCCTCCCTCGATCTGGCCGCTCATGGATGGAGTGTAGCACGTCTGGGCCTGCCTGGAAATGCCGGTGAGGTCTTCGCCCGGATCCGCTTTGTGGGCAGGAGCTGATTGAGCGAGCCGCGAATCTTCTCTGGGAAGACACAAATCCTGTGCAATTTCACGGTGGAGAGGACGGTACCAGTGCTGGCACGGCGGAAGATCAAACCCTTTATGTGCCACAAGGATGTGATGGTGCGGGAAGCAGCTTCTGGGTATTTCGCCAAAAGTTTTGACCGCGATCCACAACTGATGCCCCTGGTCCTCGAGAGCTGCGGCAGGTACGGTGAGCAGGAAAATCTGGTGCTGCTCTCTCATGGCAGTCGGTTCAGGCAGACTGAGAGCACCCTGCAGGTAGTGTTGGACAGGCTCTCACGCACGAGGAACCGCAATGCCCTGGTTCATTACAACGAGATTCTGGCAGGCGCAGATGTGCACCTGCTGGAGCGCATGCTGCCGAGGATCGAGGAGACCCGGAACATCCTGTTGGAAACCTCGAGCGCGATTGACATACGATTGTGCAATGCCGCCTGTGACACAGAGACCCTCCTTCATGAGCTCTTTGCCTATTCTGGGGAGACCGCCCACATAGGCCTCGGCGAGTTTGATTTCTCCTACGGCATCTGGATCGTCGATGAGCTGTCCCGCAGGGACGATTTTGATGAAAATGTGCTCACATGGTTGGATGATGAAATCTACAACGCGCATGATGAACTGTATGCCATCATGCTGGCCGGACGGGTACAGATTGACGGGGCGGTTCCGGTGTTGATCGATCATCTGCGCACGGCTGGCGAGGTCCATCAGGATTACGCGGCAAGATCCCTGGTTAGAATCGGCACCGAAGAGGTGATCACCCGGTTGCGTGGGCACTACGACGAGGAGGATCGTTATTTCAGGATTTACGTCGCGGGCATAATGGGAGACATCAAGCTCGCCGCCAGCGAAGAAGCGCTCCTGGAGGTGTTTCCGGACGAGGAAGATGCCACGGTCAAGACCTTTGTGGCGCAGAGCCTCTGCGACCTGGTGTCAGAGAGGGGGTTCCACCTCGTCTGCCAGTTGATCGACGAGGAAGGCGATGACCGGACTGCGGTTGACCTTCGCGAATCCCTACACGCGGCCTGCACGATGTGCGGGGGTCAGCTGCCCGAGCACCTCAGGCCGCCGAGGCGCAGAAACCGCTCTCCGGTTCCGTGGGCTCGGGATCACCTCCAGCGAACTGTGGGGAGAAAGATCGGACGTAATGAGCCCTGTCCCTGCGGCAGCGGAAATAAGTATAAGAGATGCTGCGGAAGGCCGTGAGGCCTCGAGGGTCCGGCCTCGTGGCCGGGATCAGGTTCGATGAATGGTCGTCGGCAGTTTAATGAGCTTTCACAGGATGCTTTTTCTCAGGAGGTAGGAGCTGTGTCCAGGGAGCTCCCCCGTTTGGAGGTGGTACCGATATGAGCAGAAAGGTAAGAAGGGTTCGATTTCGCCTCGATCCAGGCGATGTGAAGGAGCTGCCCCTTGAGGATGTCAAGGCCATCCTTCGGGGGGCGGATGATCTGATCATGAGTGGCGGGAGAGCCCTGCTCGCGAGGGTCCTGAAGGGTTCGCGGGCGAAGAAGGTTCTGGAGCTCGGACTCGACCGGAGCCCGGTCTATGGGCATTTCAGTGATCTCACCCTTAGGGAGATAACTGCCCGAATAGATTGGGTCATCGTAAGCGGTTACCTGCGATTGGAATATGACTACCGGTTGCCGCTGCTCGTGTACACAGAGGCGGGATGGGAGATAGAGAAGGATACATATTCTGATGAGCTCCTGGAGGAGTTTCGGAAGGCATTGAAGTCCGGTGATTTTGAGATTGCCAGGCAGCAAAGAGACAGAAACCGGGGCCTGATCCTGCTGCTGCTGTCCAAGATCGCGGCGACGGGGGACGCCGGGTTCATCCCTCTGCTCGAGGAGTGGGCCAGGCACGATTACAGAAAGGTCCGCGAAGCAATCAGGGAGGTGATTGCCTCCATCTCACAGTGAGCAGGATGACAGAGAGGGGGATGATCTCTGACCTGCCCCGGGCTTCACTTAGGGTGGAATGCGCGGCGGCGGGTGGTGGAGGAAACTGATGATTGCTGCCGAATGAAGGTACAGTCATCTGGTGGTTATTGGCTGTATCTCGAAAGAGGGGGAGGAAAGGTGACTATCCGCTCACCGATAAGGACTTCGAACAGGTGCGAGAACTCTACCGGAGAGTGATGTCGGATTATGATCGCAGGAACGTGGTCAGCAACATTGCCGGCAGCCTGGGGCAGGCCCTCGAGCGCATTCAGTACCGTCAAACGGCCCTTTTCGACAAGGCCGATGCTGACTATGGGCAGCGGGTTGCTGAGGCATTGGGACTCGACATGAGCTATGCCAGAGAACTCGCAGCCCACGCAGGAGGACCGGGTAGAATCCACCTGGGCCTAGATTGTGAGTATGGGAGCTCTCAAAGAGATGCTGGTTGATCAGCGCCCTCGGCAGGCGCCATGAAGGCGCAGCACATCACGTTTGTTGGTCTCCTGGTGGCCGCGTTGATCTCGGGTGGCTATGTCCTGTATCTGGTCGGCCGGCTGCTGCCCGTTCCCGGGAGCAAGTTCCTGGTCATGGCGCCCTACCTTGCGCTGATCATGTTCACAGCCCAAAGCCGACTCCGGTCACCATGGACCATGACTCTGGTGAGCCTGA
>PWUC01000128.1 GCA_003562655.1 Clostridia bacterium | reverse complement strand
GATGGAACGAAACGGTGACTGGGGTGAGATGCCGGCCCGGGCCTGCGGTTCGCTGGTCAGCGCCGCCATAGCGAGGGCCGAGAGGGCCATGGCTGAAAGACAACAATAAGGCAGCGGCGCAGCGCGGGGGGAGCAAATCCCCCCGCCTCCCTTGACGCGATGGGAATTTATGGTATACTAAGGTCATCCGACCCCTATTGAAGTGATTTTCGTGCGCAGGATCCTCCCGGTCGCAGTCTACACTGTGCTCATCCTGGCGGTGGCCGCAGTCCTCGGTCATGTGACGCTGTCAGGGTATTTTCCCCGCCGGCTCGATACGCCCCCGGGCGAGTTTCTGCTCCTTTGCATTGAGGCCAGAACCGTCTTCGATTCGCACCATGCACCCCTGGACGGGCTGTCTCATCCCGAATGGACGGGTGATCTTCTCATCTCCGAGGTCTCGGTCTCGGATCGACTCATGCCCCCGCCGGCGCGGATCCTGTACCGGGTGAAGGCGCCCGAGGATGTGGTGGCAGGGGAGCTGACATCGGTGCGCGATGTTCCGCAGACCCTGAAATTCCCCCTGCAAAGGTCCCATTTCTCCCAGTTGATCCTGCTGGTTCGCAGCATATCGGCCGGGGGGGAGGTGTTTCTGGAGCTTTCGGGTGAGCCCTTTCAGTTGGGGCCGGGACAGCAGAGAAGAATCGGCGGGGTCCGGGAGCCGTCGGGCGGGCTCACCACATATTGGGATCCCCATCGGTGGCAGGACAGGTTGGAGGAGGCGCTGGTTCTGGGCGAACCGGCCGTCGTATTGGTGGTGCACAACGTGGGTTGGGTGCAGCATCGTAGGGTGAAAAGCCCGGAGGAGGTCTTTCGATGATGAGCCTATTGCGGATTGGAGTCGGTGCTGGGGTGATTGTCGGCATGGTTTTCGTGTCACTGGTGGCGGGTCCGGTTACAGCGGCGCCTGCTGGATCCGATGAACGGGTCCTGCTGGTCACTGCGCCTCCCTACCTGGACGTGTCAACGCTGGAGAGGGCCCTCGTCGATGCGGGATGGGAGGTGGTCACCGTCTGCCTGGATGGCTCCTTTGCCAGCGGTGTGCGCAGCCTGGAGCAGCTGACAGCGGACCCTGAGGGCTTTGACGTGGTGGCGGTTGGGGCCGCCGCCCTGCCGGTGAGGTGGTGGCTCGAGAGAGAGGGAAGAGGTTTTGTGGCGGCAAACCTGGTGCTGGTCGCCCCGACCGGGGCCGGTTCGGTTGCCGCTGATGCCCTGTACGCGGAGCAGCTGGCGGCGAGGGTGGAGAGGTACCGGAGTGAGCGCGACATGTACCGTACGGAAGAGGCACCGCGGTGGGCCCGGCCGGAGTACGTGGGCCTGAAGCACTACGTGGCCCAGCGCAGCCGGGACCTGTTCGAACCACTGTACGGAAGCTATCTCACATCCCAACACATGTCCCTTCTGCCCGCGGGTCTCGAGGGAGCCGTCGGCTTCCTCGGATGGGCCTCCGCGCGGTATCCCGCGAGGCTGCCCACCTATCTGACGGACGCGGGGGTTCCGGTCAGCTGGGACGGGACACTGGCGGAGCTTGAACTGGGAGAGCCGGGACGGTTCCTCTCCTGGGGCTACGTGGATCTCCTGTCGGCCCTCACTGCCCGCCGGACGTACCTCACCATGGTCCCCGCCACCCGGGTCCTCGGCGAGGATCTTCTCCTGGACGTCCCCGTCGGGCCCGACTGGAAGACGATGCTGATCGAGTTTGCCCGCAGGAGGGCATTGCGATTTGTGCGCGACTACATCATGCCGAACCTGGCCAACCGGGGGCGTCAGGAGGCCCTGGGCTGGCTGGAGCAGCAGCTGGATCTCGGGGAGGAAGTCCTGCTCTACCAGCTGCCGAGGTGGGTGACCGTGCCGGGTCCCGAGGGCCCGCTGGAGATTCCTGCAAATCAACTGATCGGACGCATCGATTCCCCCGGGGGCGGGGCAGGCGAGTCCGGAACGGCGTCGGCCGTGCTGGCCACCGCTCCGAACTGGTGGCAGATCTTCAACCCTCACATCGGTCCCAACGACTGGTGGACCGAGGCGCAGTCCGCCCGGTCTGGTGTGGCCGGCGATGTGGTGGAGCTGTTCACGACCGTCGGCGGGCGGGCCGGCCGGGACGAGGACATTGCCGCCGCTGCCGTCGAACTCCTGGGAGGCGGAGCTCACGGACCCCAACCCAGTGCGGTCATGGACCTTCTGGGACGATTCGCCGACGCCATACTGAGCCTGGCCACCCGCTTGCGATATCCGGGCCTCGCCGGCGCCGACGCACAGGATCTGAAAGGGGACCGGCGGGATGAGCAGACAGGAGTGGGGCCCGGTGATGTCGAAGAAGAGATCCCTGAGATCCGGGCCACATATCGAAACAAGAGCACCACCCTCAAGACGGAGCGGAGGATTTCGCACGCGGCCTGGGCCTGGGATTTCGGCGACGAGGGAGAGCGTCTCGACGCGGATCCCGCGAATCTCAGCGGCGAGGTTGCGCACACTTACCGGGAGGCGGGCCAGTACGAGGTGACGGCCAGGTCGCTCGCGGCAGACGGCACCGCCCTCGTCGAGGGACAGTGGAGCGTGGCGGTGCCCTCGGAGGGGTGGACGGAGGTTTTCCCCTACGACACCGCGCGAGAGCTGATCCCGGAGATCACCCTCAGCGGCCCCGCGGCATGGGTGGTCGGCAGGCCGGCCAGGTACAGGGTGGAGGTCGAGCTGGATCCTGTCCCCGGGCCGGTGGAGAACCTGCAGATCGTGATCTACCCGGCAGAGGAATTCGACGTGGTGTGGGAGCGGCCGGGGACCTTCCAGGTCACCGGAGCGGTGAACCTGCGGTACAGCTGGAGGCGAGTCGACGGTTCATCGCGCTATTTCTCGGTGATCTTCACCGAGGAGCGCCCGGTCCAGGTGCTGGCGACGAGCCTGACGGGCCGTTGATGGAGATGGGGGAGTTGAAGGGTGAAGGGCTTTTTCAGCCGCCCCGCGGTCATGATGGTGATCGCGGCGCTGAACGCAGCCGGTCTGGTGGGCGGTTATTTCTGGTACGCGGGTCAGCTGGTCGTCACACCCCTGCTTCTGTGGCCCGTCGTGCCCGATTGCCCCCTGGCCGCAGGGTTTGTCGCCTGGGCCCTGCTGCGGAGGCTCAGGGGCCGTCCGAGCCCGTGGTGGGATGCCCTCGCCTGGGCATCGTCCATCAAGTACGGGATGTGGACCGTGGTGATCATCGGTCACTCGTGGCTGGCCGGGGCTCCAATGACGGCCCCGAATGTGTTTCTGTTCTGCAGCCACCTGGGGATGCTGTTTCAGGGGGGCACCTACGGCGCCGCTCTGTGGCCGGTGCGCCGGCGGTATCTCCTGCTGCCGGCGGGGTGGTTTCTCATCAACGATGTCGCAGACTACGCCCTGGGCGTGCACCCACACCTGCCCCTGCCCGGCCAGGTGCCCCTGGCGATGGTCACCGCTGCGGTGACCACGGCCTTCGCCCTGGGCGTTCTCTGTTTGGTGAGCCCGGAAGTCAGAAGGGGGGAGTGAGGTCATGACCACTGAGGTGATTGCCGTCGCGGGCATGATGTGTGAGGGGTGCAAGGAGATGGTTCAGAGCACCCTCAGCGATCTTGCAGGTGTCAGCGGTGTGCAGGTTGACCTGGCCGGGGGCCGGGTCACCGTCGACTATGATGCCGATGTGATCGCAGCGGGGAGGATCCGGACCGCCATAGAGGGGGCGGGCTTTGCAGTCGAAAGATAATGCCTGGGGGGGAGAGCGACGTGGCTCGTCGCTCTCCCCTTCCGTCTGTCTACTCGCCGTGGGCCTCGCGGTGCTTGAAGTACTCCAGGGCCTGTTCCGGGAACAGGGCGTAGGAAAGAACATCCTCGGGCTTGCGGATGTAATCCTCGATTGCGGCCCGGGCCTTTTCCAGTCCGGGTTCCAACAGCTCGGCCGGTCTCGTGGTCAGAACGTCCTCGTCGCCGATGATCTTCTTTTTGATCTCGTCGGAGATCTCGCCGGGCGGCCGCCCGTACATGCCGCGAACGTAATCGCGAATCTCCTTGGACTTTATCGCGTATCGCTCACCGGTGGCCACGTTGAACACCGCCTGCGTCCCCACAATCTGGCTCATGGGCGTCACCAGCGGCGGGTAACCCAGCTCCTCCCGGACCCGAGGCACCTCGGTCAGGACCTCGTCCCACCTGTTCAGCATGCCCTGGGCATTCAGCTGGGCCCTGAGGTTCGAGAGCATACCTCCTGGGACCTGGTATACCAGGCACTGAGCGTCGACGTCAGCGGGTGTGAAGAAGTCACCGTACTTCTCCCTGATGCCCTTGAAATGTCGGTTTATCTCTGCCAGTTTCTCGAGATCGAGTCCGGTGTCGTAGGGGGTGTTCTGGAGGACGGCGACCAGGCTCTCGGTGGCAGGCTGGGCGGTGCCGTTGGCGAAGGCACTCAGACATGTGTCGACAATGTCCGCTCCCGCCTCGATGGTCTTGAGGTAGGACATCGCTGCCATGCCGGTGGTCATGTGGCTGTGAACATCGATGGGGATGCTGATGGCCTTCTTCATCTCCTCCACCAGGTGATATCCCCGGTAGGGGGCGAGGATCCCGGCCATGTCCTTGACGCAGAGGGTGTTGGCCCCCATCTTCTCAAGCTCAACGGCGGTCTGCACGTAGTGGTCGATGTCGTGAACGGGGCTGATGGTGTAGACGACCGAGGCCTGGACGTGACCGCCCGCGGCCCGTGTGGCTCGAATGGCCATCTCCATGTTGCGGACATCATTCAGAGCATCGAAGATGCGGATGATGTTGATCCCGTTATCCACCGCCGCCTTGACGAAAGCTTCCAGCACATCGTCGGGATAGTGCTTATATCCGAGGATGTTCTGACCCCGGAGCAGCATCATAAAACCGGTGCTGCTGATCTGCTCGCGCAGGCGCCGCACCCGGATCCACGGGCATTCTTTGAGGTAGCGAAGACAGCTGTCGAAGGTGGCTCCTCCCCACATCTCGAGGGCCCAGTAGCCAATTTCCTCGATATCTTTTGCCACGGGCAGCATGTCTTCGGTGCTCATGCGGGTCGCCATGCGCGACTGATGGGCATCACGGTAAATGGTGTCGGTGATCTTCACCTTACGAGGACGGTTCATTGCAACCTCCCTGTCAGATTCTCATCAATCAGGCCGAGTTGATGGTCAGCAGGAGCTGACCGCTCTCCACGTTCTGCCCGTCTGATACCTCCACGCTGGCGATGGTGCCGTTGACCGGTGAGATGATCTCATTTTCGAGCTTCAGGGCCTCGAGGGTCAGCACCGTCTCCCCGGTCGTCACCCTGGCGCCCACTTTTACCTTCACCGATTTGATGGTCCCGGAGAGGGGTGCGGAGATCTCCGTGTCTCCACGGCCCCCGGGGGTGACCTGCGGTGGCTCCGCCTTTGGTTCCGGCTCCGGTTCCGGTTCGGGCTCGGGCTGCACGCGGGGAACCGCGCGGGGCCTGGGTCGCTGAGTAGATTCGGCCTGGGCTGGAGTGGGGCGTGACGTGGGCGTGGCCTCTTCGCCTGAATCCTCGATGATGACGTCAAACTCTTCTCCGTTGACGGTTACTTTCAAGCGCCTTTTCATCCTGCTATCTCCTCTCAACCTTCTGGATTCGCACCGACCTGGGAAGATCATCGATCTCGAGCTGGGAAGCGACCGCAGCCAGGATGGCGGCAATCACCTGCGGCCTTCTCCCGCCTTCAGCCCGCCTTATGGATATGGCTCCCGGGACATAATCCAGGGTGTCCACCACTGCTGCCGTGATGACTGCGGGGAGTCTGGGATCAATGGCCGGCGCAATGGGTGCAGGGGGTTCGGGGATGGGTTCAGGGGCCGGTTCGTCGACCTCGGCGAGCTTCTGGTCCTGGGGTGGTTGGGCCTGGGGTTCACGGAAGGCCACGTTGAGCAGCTGAAGAACGACCCACAGCATACCCAGCACCAGAAACACGACGCTGAGGCCGGTGGCTGTCACCTGTAGACCGTCTATGTTTTGGGCTGCCAGTAGGGTCACCATTGTGTCTGTCAAGAGGACAGTCCCACCTCCTTCACGGCGAGGGCTGCAGCTGTACTTCACCCATATACTCATATACTAAAGAATCGCATCGCGACAGCCAACCCCCAGCGCGAATTTGTCCCCCAACGCGGCAGGAGTTGGGGACCGGGGCAAGAAACCCTCTCAGGTGGGGATCATTTTCTTAGTAGGAGGGGAAAACATGCCGAGGACGAGCCTTCACTGTCCGGACATAGTCCTGGTCAACGGGCCGATCTACAGCGCCGATGCTGAAAGCAGGCAGTTTGCGGGCATGGCGGTCACCGCCGGCAAGATCACCGCCGTCGGGGGCAGCGATGAGATCCGGGCCCTGGCCGGAAAAGACACCGAGATCGTTGACCTGGAGGGGCGTTCGGCGATTCCCGGGATCGTCGATTCGCACAACCACCTTCCGACCGCCGGCGCCATGATGAGCGACGGGGTGATCCTGTTCGATGCGAGAAGCATCCCCGAGCTGCAAAAGATGGTCGCCGAGCGGGCGGAATCGGCGGCCCCGGGCGAATGGATCCAGGGAGCCGGCTGGATCGAGAACCAGTTCGAGGAGTGGCGCATGCCCACCCGCTGGGATCTGGACGAGGCAGCTCCGGACAACCCGGTGATCCTCAACCGGCTCTTCGGAATGAGCGTCGTCAACTCCAGGGCTCTGGAGCTGGCCGACATCACCGATGACGGTCCCGACCCGGAGCGGGGGACCGCAGACCGCGATGACCGGGGGCGTCCGACGGGGGTGCTCCGGTCGGGTGCGCAGGAGGCGGTTCGCAGGGCGATGCCGTCGATGAGTTCAACCGAGAGAGTCAGGCAGTACGAGGGCTACATCCGCACTGCGGCGGCGGAGTACGTTCGCCACGGGATAACGAGCCTGCTCGACCCGGGCGTGCCTCCCCTCATGATGAGGGCGTATCAGAATGCCCGGGAGGGCGGTCACCTGCCCCTCAGGGTCAACATGATGCCGGTGTGGTACGGGCTGCGGGCCAGTGAGGATGAGAACCTGGAGGGCCGGCTGGACCACATCGGGGTTCACACCAACTTCGGTGATGAGTGGCTTCGCATCGGGGCATTGAAGATGGCCATGGACGGGGGACTGGGCAGCATGACCGCCCTGATGCACGATCCCTTCATCGACGGCACCCGGAGCGAGATCCCCCTGCGCCTCAATGCGGACAACCTGCGGAAGTGGTTCGCAGAGGGTCACTCGGCGGGCTGGTCCATCGGAATCCACTGCTGCGGCGACCTGGCCCAGGACATGGCCTGTTCCGCCTTCCATGCCGTCGCCGGTCGGGATCCGCGGGAGGATGTCCGGCACAACATCATCCACGCATATTTTGCGACCCCCGAGGCCCTCGAACTCATGGAGCGGCACAGCATCTCCGTGTCCGTCCAGCCCGGCTTCATATGGGTGGAAGGGGACCTGTATTTTTCGGCGGTGACCCCGGAGAGGCTGCGGGAGTTCAAGCCCCTGAAGACCTACTCGGAGCGGGGGATCGTGGTGGCCTGCAATTCAGACATGACCTCGGCTCACTACAACCCCTTCTGGGGCATCCACAGCGCGGTTACGCGCAAGACCTCCCGGGGTGCGACCCTCGGCGACGAGGAGAAGGTGGACCGGTTTGAGGCCCTGCGCATGTTCACCTACAACGGCGCCTACCTGACCTTCTGGGAGGACCTGACGGGTTCCCTGGAGGTCGGCAAGGCCGCGGATGTGGCGGTCCTCGACGACGACTACGGCTCTGTCGGCGATGATGCCCTGCGCGACCTGGGAGTCGACATGACCATCATTGACGGCCGGGTCGTCTTTGACCGCGGCGCCTGCTGCCGGTGATATGCGGATGAAGTGATTGGGGTCCCTCTGCACCCGGGTGACGGGGGGGGACCTGCCCCTGCCCGGGCGGCGGTTGTTTGCGACGGCGGTCCCGGCAGGGTATGATTGGCACTGAGGAGGGTCTGCGCCGGATCTGTCTGCGGCGCAGGATGATGCCAGGTCAGTGAAGAGGAAATGATCCTCCTCGGGCGCGGCGGACAGGCCCGCCGGCCCTGGAGGCAGCCCGAGGGATTTTATCTCACTACGGAGGTGAAGAGAGGACAGCCCGCGCAGTTTTTGGGCTATTCTGAATCTATGAAACTGTATGAGTACATGGCCA
This sequence comes from Clostridia bacterium, assembly GCA_003562655.1. The sequence continues at coordinate 9,602 of PWUC01000128.1, read as the reverse complement.
AAGAGATTTTTGCAGACTACGGCATACCCGTTCCGGGGGGGCGGGTGGTCTGGAATCCAGAGGAAGCGGCCGGGGTTGCCGCGGAGTTGGAGGCTCCCGTTGTGGTGAAGGTCCAGATCCTCGCCGGCGGAAGAGGCAAGGCGGGAGGCATCAAGTTCGCCGATGACCCGGCGAGCGCCCGGGAGGCCGCCTCCCTGCTGCTCGGTTCCGAGATCCGGGGATACCCCGTGGACCGGCTTCTGGTGGAACAGCGGCTGGACATCGACGAGGAGCTGTACCTGGGCATCACCGTGCACCCCGGGAACCGCTGCCCCCTGGTCATTGCCTCGGCCCGCGGTGGGGTCAACATAGAGGAGGTTCCCGACCGGTACATCGTCCGGCGAGAGATCGCCATCGAGTGGGGGCTCTTCCCCTACCAGGCCCGCGCCATTGCCGAGGAGATGGGCCTGTCCGGCGGACCTGCGCGTCAGTTTGTGGACGTCGCCCTGTCCCTGTACCGGCTGTTCCGGGAGCAGGATGCAGAGCTTACGGAGATCAACCCGCTCACGGTCTGTGGGGACCGGTTGATCGCCGCCGATGCCCGCCTCAACATCGACCGGGACAGCAGCTTCAGGCATGACCATCCCGATACGACGGTTCGCTCCGATGCGGAGGAGAGGGTTGTCGCCCTGGGCCTGTCCTACGTGCAGCTGGATGGCGACGTGGCGGTCATGGCCAATGGGGCCGGCGAGACCATGGCCACCATGGACATTCTCCAGCACTACGGCTCTGGCGCCATGAACTTCCTGGATGCCGGCGGCGGGGCCGGGGTCGAGGACATGACGGATGCCCTCAGAATCCTGGCCTCAACGCGGCCGAAGGTGCTCCTGGTGAACATCTTCGGCGGGATCACCCGCTGCGATGATGTGGCCCGTGCCGTCGTTCAGGTCAAGGAGGAAGGGCACCTGCAGGACCCCCTTGTCGTCCGTCTGGCCGGCACCAACGATGAGCAGGGACTGTCGGTCCTGGAAGAGGCGGGCATAACCGCCTTTCGCAACCTGGAGGAGGCGGCCAGGGCAGCCGCCAGGGCGGCGGGCGCCCGGGGGGAGGGAGATTCTGATGGCCATTCTGATCGATGAAAAGACCAAGGTCCTGGTCCAGGGGATCACGGGGAACCAGGGGACCTTCCACACGGACCTGATGGTCCGGTACGGCACGCGCCTCGTGGCCGGAACATCACCCGGCAAGGGCGGGCAGGAGGTTTCGGGCGTCCCCGTCTACAACACCGTGGACCAGGCGATGCAGAATCACGGCCCCAATGCCTCGGTGCTGTTCATCCCGGCCCCCTTCGTCAGGGATGCCGCCTTTGAGGCCATCGCGGCCGGGGTCGACCTTCTGGTGATCATCACCGAGGGCGTGCCCCTGCACGATGCCATGGAGGTGATGGCCTACGCCGCCGCGGAGGGGACCCGGGTCCTGGGTCCCAACACCTTCGGCGTGCTGACCCCCGGCCGCTGCAAGATCGGCATCATGCCCGGTCATGTCTTTGCCCGGGGGGACATCGGCCTGGTGTCCAGAAGTGGGACCCTCAGTTACGAGATCGCCCATTCGCTGGCCGCGGCCGGCCTCGGGGTCAGCACCGCGGTGGGTATGGGCGGTGACCGGGTGGTCGGCATCAGCTTTGTGGATGCCCTCAAGGACTTCGAACACGACGATGAGACGGAGGCCGCAGTCCTCGTCGGGGAGATCGGCGGGACGGCGGAGGAAGAGGCCGCTGAGTTCATCAAGACCATGGACACCCCGGTGGTGGCGTACCTGGCGGGCAGGAGCGCCCCCCCGGGCAAGCGCATGGGTCACGCCGGAGCCATCGTGGAGGGCGACAGGGGCAACTACTCGAGCAAGAAGCAGGCCCTGCAGGAGGGCGGTGCCCTGGTCGCAGACCTGCCCTGGGAGGTTCCCGGACTGGTCAGGGAGCTCACGGGCGGGACGTGAGGCCGGCCGCCCCCGGATGGATGCACCCGGCCCGGCGGGCCCCCGGGGAGGCCCCGGGCCTGCGGCGGAGGGATCTGATTGAGAGGTGGTTGCGGTGACAGGTGCCCTCGAGGGAATCCGGGTCCTGGATCTTTCCAGGGTTCTGGCCGGCCCCTTTTGCAGCATGATGCTGGCGGATCTGGGCGCTGACGTGATCAAGCTGGAGCGACCCGACGGTGGTGATGATACCCGCAGCTGGGGCCCCCCCTGGGTGGGGGAGCAGAGTCACTACTTCCTCAGCGTCAACCGGAACAAGCGCAGCCTGGCCCTCAACCTCAAGGAGGACGATGGCCAGAGGATCGCCCGGGACCTGGTGCGGCAGTGCGATGTGCTGCTGGAGAACTTCCGCCCGGGCACCGTCGCCCGGCTGGGCCTGGACTACCCGGACCTGCAGCAGGTGCACCCGGCCCTCGTCTACTGTTCGATCTCGGGCTTCGGGCAGGACGGCCCCTACCGCGAGCGAGCGGCCTACGATGCCATCCTGCAGGGTATGGGAGGCCTGATGGGGATCACCGGCCCCGAGGGTTCCGAGCCCATCCGGGTCGGTGTGGCCGTCGCCGACATAGGCGCCGGAATGGAGGCGGCCTTTTCCATCTGTGCCGCCCTGCTGGAGCGCGAGAGGTCGGGTCGGGGCCAGTACATCGATGTCAGCATGATGGATGTGCAGGTCTCATGGATGACCTACATGGCCCACTATTTTTTCGCCAGCGGCCGGCTTCCTCCCCGTAGGGCCTCGGCCCATCCCAGCATTGTCCCCTACCAGTCCTTTCCCACGTCCGACGGCTGGATCAACGTCACCGTCGGCAATGATTCGTTGTGGAGGCAGTTTGCGCCCCTGGTGGGAATCGACCCCGGGGATCCGAGGTATGCGACCGGTTCCGACCGCGTCGAGAACCGCGAGTCCCTGGTGCAGCGGATCACCCGGGTCATGAAGACGCGGACCCGGGACGAGTGGCTCCAGCTGCTGCAGGAGCACCGCGTGCCCTGCGGCCCGGTGTACACCCTGGAGGATGTGTTCGCCGACCCGCAGGTGCTGCACCGCGAGATGCTGCGGACGGTCCGACACCCCGAGGAGGGCCAGATCGAGGCCCTGGGCGTGCCGGTCAGGTTCTCGCGCACCCCGGGGGATGTCCGGACGCCACCTCCCCTCCTGGGGGAGCACACCCGGCAGATCCTGGAGGGCCTGGGTTACGGAGAGGACCGGGTCAGAGAACTCGCCCGGCGGGGCGTGGTGGCGTTCCCTGAAGGCTGAAAATGATCTGGGGAGAGGAAGATGATCGTGACATACCTGAGTCACCTGGAGTGCCCCCGGTGCGGGGAACAGCTCGATGCGGGCCGGCTTCAGAACCTGTGCGAATGCGGTTCTCCTCTTTTGGTCCGCTACGACCTGGATGCCCTGGGGGCGGACGTCGACAGGGCCCAGATGGAGTCGGGGCGGGGGGACATGTGGCGCTTTCACAGGTTTCTGCCCGTGCCGGTCGACGAGATCGTGAGCCTGGGAGAGGGGATGACGCCCATCTTTTCCCTTCCCGGGGTGGGACAAAAGATTGGCGCCCGGGCCCTGTCGCTGAAGGACGAGGGCTTCAACCCGACGGGCACCTTCAAGGCCCGCGGGGCCTCCTGCGGCGTCTCCATGGCCCGGCATCTGGGTGCGGCGACCGTTGCGATGCCCACCGCGGGCAATGCGGGCGGGGCCTGGGCGGCCTACGCCGCCCGGGCCGGGATCGACTGCGTCGTGGCCATGCCCCAGGACGCTCCCCTGCTCACCCAGCAGGAGTGCTCCCTCTTCGGCGCCGGGACTTACCTGGTGAGGGGCCTGATCTCTGACGCCGGGGCCATCATCGGCCGGGCCTGCGAGCGATACGGGTGGTTTGATGTCTCCACCCTGAAGGAGCCCTACCGGATCGAGGGCAAGAAGACGATGGGCCTGGAGCTGGCCCAGCAGCTGGGCTGGAGGGTCCCCGACGCGGTGGTGTATCCGGCCGGCGGAGGCGTCGGGCTGATCGGGATATGGAAGGCCCTGGAGGAGCTGGAGGCCATCGGCTGGATCGGCCCGGAGCGTCCCCGGATGATCGCGGTGCAGTCGGAGGGCTGTGCGCCCCTGGTGCGGGCCTTTGAGGAGGGTCGCCGCGATTCGGACTTCTGGGAGGGAGCCAGGACCCTGGCCGGGGGAATCCGCGTCCCCAAGGCCCTGGGGGATTTCCTGGTGCTGGACGCGCTGTATGAGAGCGGCGGGCGGGCAGTTGCAGTCTCCGACGAGCAGATCCTGGAGGCGATGCGCCTGGTCGCGAGGACCGAGGGACTCTTCATGTGCCCCGAGGGTGCGGCCTGTGTCGCGGCGGTCTCGAGCATGATCTCCGACGGGCTGCTCAACCCCTCCGACGAGATCATGATCATCAACACCGGAACGGGCCTGAAATATTCGGAGGTGGTGGACGTGGACCTTCCGGTGCTGGAGGTGGAAGGGGACATCATCATTGACGGGGGAGCAGGGACATGAAGGAGCACTGGGGCGAGATCTCGCCGATAGAGAACATGATGACGAGGGCCAGCGTCCGACGTTTCGAAAAGCGGGAGGTGCCCGCATCCGTCATCGAGAAGGTGGTGCGGGCGGGCCAGCAGGCGCCCTTCACCGGCCAGATGTACTCGGTGGTGGTGACGTCAGATCCCGCGACGCGCGAGCAGCTGGGCGAGCTCTTCGGCCGCCTTCCCCGGGCGGCGCCGGTCTTTGCCCTGCTGTGCATCGATTTCCGCAGGCTGGAGAAGTTCATCGAGGCCCGGGGGCGAAAGAATCACACCGATGATCTCAGCATGCTGTTTCTGGGGATCCAGGACGTCGCCTACATGGGGCAGAACATGGTCCTGGCCGCCGAGGCCTGCGGGCTGGGCAGCTGCTTCCTGGGGGCCGCTCCCTTTCTCGCCCGGCAGCTGGGGGCGCTGTTCTCCCTGCCGGAGCGGGTCTACCCCCTGGTGGGGATGGTGCTGGGCTACCCGGCGGAGAGCCCGCCGCCCCGGCCGAGGATACCGCTGGAATGCGTCCTTCACTGGGACCGCTATCGCGATCTGACGGAGGAGGGCGTGGAGGCGGCCCTGGAGGTCATGGATGCGGGCCTGATCCGCGAGGGCTACTACCGGCGTCTGGACGCGAGGATCGCGCCCGGGGATGGGGTCGAGGATCCCGTGGACTACGACCGCTACGGCTGGGGAGAGCACGTGTCGAGAAAATACAGCCGGGGGCGAAGGGCCATCGGCCACCTGGTGGAGCTGTTGAGGGAGCAGGGAATCGATGTGTCAGGTGACGTGCCGCGGAAGGGTTCTGCCCCCGAAGCGGAGAATACGGAATAGTGCCGGCAGTTGAAAGATCAGCCAGAGGGGGGTGTTCGGCATGTTTGTTGGAAGTGCCATGACGCGACAGGTCAGGACCGTCGCGCCCGATGACAGTCTGGATTCCGTCTGGAAGCTCATGCAGAATGAAGGGTATGAGGCGATACCGATCCGGGACAAAAAAAGAGCGCTGGTGGGCATCATCACGGCCTTTGACATCGCGTCCCAGCTCCTGGGCGGGCGCGAGTTGGAGTCCGTGAGGGAGGCCATGGTTGCCGACATCATGACAACGGAAATCACCAGCATCTCGGAGGACGACGTACTGGAAGAAGCCGCCACGATCATGTACAGGGAAGACTACTACGCGCTGCCCGTCACCGCCAGTACCGGCGCGCTGGTGGGCATCATCACCCAGGCCGATGTGGGCAGGATGTTCGTTGAGATGATGGGGTTCACAGAGCCCGGGAGCCGGATCACCCTGGTCGCTCCCGACCGGACCGGGGTCCTGGCGGACATCGCCCAGATCATCAAGTCCTGCGATGAGAGCATCGCCAGCATCGCCACCCTGGTTCACCGCGACGTCAGCCTGGGCAACGTGATCGTCCGTCTCAAGACGAACCAACCCAAGGAAGTGGTGGACTGTATGCGGCAGGCCGGCTACCGGGTGCTGCACGTTTCGCAGGTCTGGGAGTGACGCTGGAGGTGCCGGGTGGCTGAGGATGACCTCAGGAGGTCGGCCGGGGCGGTGGTCTTCGGCCCCCGCGGCCTTCTGGTCATAAGGGACCGCTTCGGGAGGTGGACCCTGCCAAAGGGCGAGATCGAGCCGCAGGAGACCCCTCCCGAGGCGGCGGCCAGGGAGGTCGAGGAGGAGACCGGGGTTCGCGCCGAGATCCTCGAGCCCCTCGGCCAGGTGCAGTACCGCTTCTGGTCCCGCGGGCTCCTGCGGCACAAGACCGTCACCTACTACCTGGCGGAGGCCCGGACTCTGGACCTGCGGCCCGCCCCGGGTGAAGTGGCAGAGGCCCGGTGGGTCGGCGCCGGGGATTTTCTCGACCACTGTGACTACGAGGACATGCTGCAGATCTACCGGCGGGGCCTGGAGCGGATCGCCCTGGGGGGTCCCGATGTTGACTGCGAACCGGGTAAGGGTTAGAATCATCTCAGGTGAAACCTATGCACCGTGGTGTTGATGTCGGGATGTGGCCCAGTTTGGTCAGGGCGCCGCGTTCGGGACGCGGAGGTCGCGAGTTCAAATCTCGCCATCCCGACCATTTCATTGTTTGGCCTCAGTTTTCAAGCGGAGGTCGGAGAGGAAGGTCCAATGCTATCCTCTGGTTTGATCGGCGCGTTCAGCCTCGTCGTGGGTGGGGCCTGCCTGTACGTCTCCAGATCTGACTGGTTCATCGAGCGGATGCAGGAGAAGTATGCCGACGATGACGACCCCGAGGAGCGGCTCAGCAAGCAGCAGCGCGACTGGACCTGGATCGGGGCTTTCTGGCTCCTGTTCGGGGTGGTCCAGGTGATCCTGAGCATATAGCCCGCCCCGGGGGATATGGAGGAGTCCCCATTGCGTCTTCGCCTCACAGCAGCAATCGCGGCCGGTAAAGTCCTGATAAAACTCCTGCGGCTCCTCGGTCGTTCCGGCACCACGTTGCCGGGGCGCGTCTCCTTGCTCCTACAGCCCGCCCTGATCGGTCAGATCTCCAGCTCGGTCACCCGGGTGAGGGCTGTCATCAGCGGCACCAACGGCAAGACCACCACCGCGGCCCTTTTAGGTTCCATCCTGCAGCGGGCGGGCCTGAAGACAGTCAGAAACATCAGCGGCGCCAACCTGCTTTCCGGCGTAGCCACCACCCTCGTCGAACACGCGGACCTTTCGGGTGAACTTGCGACGGATGCCCTGGTCATCGAGGTCGACGAGGCCACCATGCCCCTGATCACCCCCCGGCTCCGGCCCGGGCTGACCATCATCACCAATTTCTTTCGCGATCAGCTGGACAGATTCGGGGAGCTGGATCGCACCGTGGCGCTGGTGCGCGATTCGCTGGCTCACGCGTCGGGGCCCGTGTGCATCAACGCCGACGACCCCCTGGCCGCCGGCCTGGCCGGCGAGGTGTCCTCCTCATCCCGGCCCCTGCTCTTCGGGCTGCGTCCCCGGGCCCGGGAAGGCGAGGGGGGGGACGGCTCACCGCGTGACGTGCAGTTCTGCCCCCGGTGCGGCGTCAGGCTCCGCTACCGGGGCACCACCTACGGTCACCTGGGCGACTACCTCTGTTGCAGCTGCGGTTTCGAGAGGCCGCCCGTCGACGTCTCGGGGGAAATCACCGGGGGTGGGGGCGCGGAGGGAACGGACCTGCGGATCTGCCTCGGCGGGGACCTGCCGGCTGCCGGTGAGACCCTGGAGGTCTTTTTAAGGATTCCCGGCACCTACAACGCCTACAATGCCCTGGCCGCAGCCGCTGCAGCGGCGGCCCTGGGGCTGGACTCAGACGCCATCACCGGGGGCCTGGAGGCCTTCTCCGGCGTGTTCGGACGCATGGAGAGGGTGAGCCTTCCCGGGGGAGAGCTGATGCTGGCCCTGGTCAAGAACCCGGTGGGATTCACCGAGGTGCTGCGGACCGTCGCGGAGTCCGGGGGGCCGGCGGTGATGCTGCTGGCGATCAATGACCACCTGGCCGACGGCACGGACATCTCCTGGCTGTGGGACGTGGACTTCAGCCGCTTTGCCGCCCGGGAACAGGTCCAGTTCATCGTGAGCGGTCGCCGCGCCGAGGACATGGCGGTCAGGCTGAAGTATGCCGGGGTCTCCCTGGACAACATACGGGTGCAGCCCGGCCTGCAGGAGGCCGCAGGCGCCGCCCTGGAGCTGAGCGAGGGAAAGATCCCCGTCTACGTCATGCCCACCTACACAGCCATGCTGGGCCTGCGACAGAGCCTGGTGGAACGCGGACTGGTCAGCCGGATGTGGGAGGGATCATGAAGGTGCAGGTGAGGATATGCCATTTGTATCCCGACGTCATGAATCTGTATGGTGATCAGGGCAACGTCATGGCCCTGTACCAGCGTTGCCGCTGGCGCGACCTCGATGTGACGGTGCAGCCGGTCACCGTGGGCGAGCCCCTCTCTCCCGCGGCCCACGATGTGATCTTCGTCGGCGGGGGACAGGATCGCGAGCAGCGGATCATCTGGCGCGATCTGACGGAAAAGGGAGAGGCCCTGAGGGAGGCGGTGGAGCGGGGCGTTGCGCTGCTCGCCGTCTGTGGAGGCTACCAGCTCCTCGGGGAGCGGTACCTGGCCGCCGACGGTGCCGAGATGACCGGTGTCGGCATCTTTGACATGCAGACGCGGGCCTCGGACAGCCGCCTCATCGGCAATGCCGTGGTGAGGTCACCCCATCTGCCGCCCCCCGGGACCCTGGTTGGTTTTGAAAACCACGCGGGCCGGACGCAGCTGGGCGCAAATGCCCGGCCCCTGGGCACGGTGCTGGCCGGCGACGGCAACAACGGCCGCGACGGAACCGAGGGGTGCGTGCACCGGAGCGCCTTCGGGACCTACCTGCACGGTTCCCTTCTGCCCAAGAACCCCCACCTGGCGGACCTGATCCTCACCCGCGGGCTCCAGAGGCGGCATCCCGATTTCCAGCTGGTGCCCCTGGACGACGAGATCGAGTGGGCCGCCCACCGCACCGCCCTCCGAAGGGCGGGAATCAGGGAGGAGCAGCGGGGAGCCGGCCCGGCCTGAGGTCGCCGCCGGCCGCATCCCACCGACGCCCTTGCCCTTGTCTCGAGCTGATCCCACGCCGCGAGTCATCCCTGGCGCTCTAACCGCTCCCGGTTCAACTGATGGCGGACGGCCCCTGTAGGTGCCCGGCCATCCGGCGTGCACGCGGACCACCTGCCTCCCGGCCCCCGGGTCCCGAGGGGTCGCCCGGTCCGGTTCCGAGTTCCCCCGGCAGACCCCGACGCCACGTGCAGCGGAAGGATTCGGGCCGGGTGCTGGAGAAATCCCCCTGTGTGGGCCTGGGGATGCTGCAGCGGGGGATCCGGGGCGCTGCGGTGGGGCCGCATTGGGGGGAAGGGGCATGACGGTGAGAACGCGGGTGAGGTTTTGCGGCCCATACGCGGCCGATGCCGGTTCAGGGGACGCCTGCCTGTTCAGAGACGACGGCTGCAGAAGCGAGTTCACAAACGGCCTTTACATTATGGTGTGGTCCTTCGATGGAGCTTACCCTACGACATCGGGATGACCGGCGGCGACATTGCCCGGAG
>PWUC01000243.1 GCA_003562655.1 Clostridia bacterium | reverse complement strand
ACGTCGATGCGGGTCTTCTCCTCGACCTCGGCCGCCGCCTCCGGGGGAATCTCACCCAGCTTCGACCAGGCCCGCATGCTCGCCACCTCGACCCGCCGCCAGGTCTCGAACCGGTATTCATCTGTCCACAGGCGCCCCATCTCGGGCAGCGTGTATCGGGGAATCACGATCCACCACCGAAGCCCTTCTTCTGGAAGTCCCGGTCCTTTTTGTCCACCAGGGCCGACAGCCCCCGGGAATACTCTGCCAGTCTGCTGCGGATCTCATCATCTCCGGTGGCGAGGATTCTGACCGCCAGTAGGGCGCCGTTTTTGGCACCATTGACGGCCACCGTCGCCACCGGCACCCCTGAGGGCATCTGCGCCATGGACAGCAGGGCGTCCAGTCCGTCAAAGGCCCACGCCTTCAACGGTACTCCGATCACGGGCAGATCAGTGTGAGCGGCGACCACTCCGGGCAGAGCCGCCGAGGCACCGGCGCCGGCGATTATCACTGAGAGTCCGCGATCTCGCGCCCCCCTCGCCCACTCGACGGTCCGATCCGGCGTCCTGTGGGCAGAGCAGATCGTCACCTCGTACTCCACCTTCAACTCATCGAGAATCTCGGCCGCACCCTTCATGCGAGGAATGTCCGAATCGCTGCCCATGATGATCCCAACCTCAGGCATTCCGATCATCCTTTCTACCGAACATTAACTCCAATTACAGTCTAAATGTTCGATGGGGCACAGTCAATCGCCAGCGTCACGGTGAGGTAACTGGGGAGGATCGGAGGTATCGAGATGGGCTCTGTGCCCGCGCGCAGCGGCCCGGGGGTTGCGCTTTCAGTGGGCGCCCGACCCACGTCCTGTCAGACCCTGCACGTGGCCCCTCAGCGGCATATCCGGGATATGGGGCGTCGCGAGGCGACCATCGTAGGGGACCCGGGACGCCCGGTCCCCCGAGAAACCGTACTCCCGGTGGGGCCTCACATCCGGGGTCAGGACCGAGGCGTTGATGGACACCGCTTCGGCGGGAGGGTGATCCGACAACCGCCCGAATCCCGTACGAGATCCATGGGAAAACCCTCGCACCGCGCTGAGGGGCACCCCGGGCTCACCCGAGTTCAGACCCGAGCGGGCCCCCAACAAACTTGACAGGGACAGGGCCGGGGCGTAGGATGTGAGTGAGCACTTACTCACGTTGGGAGGGTCAGCGCATGCACGATGCCCGGGGCAGGGGCGCGGCCACGCGGCGGCGAATCATCGCAGCGGCCACAAATCTGTTCGCAGAACGGGGTTTCCGGGGAGCTACCGTAGCGGACATCGCCCGGGCGGTCGATCTCTCCGAGGGGGCCATATACCGCCACTTTGACAGCAAGGAAGAGCTCCTCATGCAGTGCATCACGCCCGCCTTCGAGGGGGCCTCTCAGTCCATGGATCTGCAGATGTCCGGGGACGCGCAGCCAGAAGATATGGTGCGCGGGTACGTCGAGCTGGGGCTGCAGATTTTCGAGGAGCACTACGAGGCCTTCAAGATCATCTTCGCGGAGATGCCCCACTCCCCCGTCCTGGCCCAGCGTTGCCTCGACGCCCTCGGCACACACCTGAAGAAGAACCAACACCTCTACGACACGCTGTATGAGAGGACAGAATCACACCGTCCCCGGGGCAGAAACTGGTTTTTGATCGCCATCAGCCAGGACCTGGCCCTGTGGGCCGTGTACAACCTGTGCCGGCTCCTCGAAGAGAAGGACCTCTCCATCCCGGACCCGATGCTCGAGATCGCAGAGGGCGATCTGGCCAGAGATTTCGCCAATTTCCTGCTGCACGGAATCGCCGGGGTCCCGCCGGAAACCCAAAAAGACAGAGGAGAGACCTGACGTGACCGAACCCGTCATTGCGGCAGAAGAGCTCAGCAAGGAATACCACCAGGGAGAGATCCGCGTTCAGGCCCTCAGGGGCGTCTCGTTGGATATCGGCCCCGGCGAGTTCGCGGTCATCGTCGGCCCCAGCGGCTCGGGCAAGAGCACCCTCCTGAAAATCCTCGGGGGCATGGACCTTCCCACCTCCGGACGGGTCATCTACCGGGGCCGCGAACTGAAATCCTTCACGGAGGCAGAGCTCACCTACTACCGGCGAGACGAGATCGGCTTCGTCTTCCAGCTGTACAACCTGATGTCGGCCCTGACCGCACGAGAAAACGTTGAGCTCGCCACCGAGCTGGTGGATAACCCCCTCGACATCGAGGAGGTCTTTGACCGCGTGGGACTGTCCGACCGGAGGGACCACTTCCCCTCGCAAATGTCCGGCGGCGAGCAGCAGCGGGTGGCCATAGCCCGGGCCCTGGCCAAGAACCCGGGCCTCCTGCTCTGCGATGAGCCCACCGGGGCCCTCGACTACGAGACCGGCATCAACATCCTGGGGCTACTGCAGGATCTCAATCGCGAGTACGGGACGACGGTGGTCATCATCACCCACAACCTGGCGGTCGCAGACATGGGAGATCGAGTGTTCCGCATGCGCAGTGGTGAAATCGTCGACGTGCGCGAAAACGCCGATCCCGTTCCGGCAGAGAGGATCGTCTGGTGATGCGCACCCTGGATCGGCGCCTCCTCAGAACCATAGCCCGGTCGCGCCTCCAGTTCGCGGCCGTTGCCGTGGTCATTGCCATGGGCCTCATGTCCTTTGCCCTCATGGTCAACGTCTATCAGAACATGGACCACTCCCTCTGGGAATACTACCGGCAGCAGGATTTCCCCCACCTCTTCGCCCGGTTTGCCCCGCAGCCGCCGGGATATCTCAACCAACTGACGGACCTGCCCGGGATCGCCCGGGTCGAGGGGCGGATCGTCACCGACGTGCCCGCGGACGTGGGAAGGGAAAGCAACCCCGTGCTGCGCCTGGTGAGTTCGGCCAGTGATCAGAGGCTCAACCGCCCCCTGGTGCACGACGGCCACCTCCCGACAGCGGCCGGCCGAAGCGTCGCCCTCCTGGCGCGGTTTGCCGGAGCCAATGACCTGACCGTCGGGGATGAGATCCATCTCATCATCCGGGGCGAGGCGGTGCGGGTCACCGTCAGTGCCCTGGTGGACAGCCCGGAGTTCATCTACGCGATCCGGGATGTGCAGGCATTCATGCCGGACGATGCCAACTTCGGCATCGGATTTGCCGACCTGGCCTTCATGCAGGATCTTCTGGGCATGCACGGCCAGGTGAACGAGGCGGTGTTTCTGCTGCACGAGGGCACAGATCTCGATTCTGCCCGAGACCGGGTGGAAGAACACCTGAAGGGACGGGGACTGAAGGAGGTCATAACGCGGGACGACCAGCTCAGCCACTTCATGATATCCCTCGAGCTGGAGATGCTCGAGCAGTTCTCGCAGATCGTCCCCGTGATATTTCTCGCCATCGCTGCGGCCATCATCTACATGCTCATCTCCCGCCTGGTCAGGTCAGACCGGACCACCATCGGCGTGTTGAAAGCCATGGGCTACGGAAACCGCCAGGTCCTCGCACACTACCTGAAGTACGCCCTGCTTCTCGGGTTCACGGGTGCCGGGGTGGGCATGACCCTCGGTTATCTCGCCGTGAAGCCAATGTCAACGCTGTACATGGACTTCTTCGAGCTTCCCATGCTACAGACCCGCATCGACGGGACGGTTGCCCTCTGGGGGATCCTTCTCACCCTGGCATTCTGCGGGGGCACTGGGCTCTGGGCCGCCCGGGACGTACTCGGCATCGTCCCGGCCGACGCCATGCGCCCGCCGGCCCCCCCTCCCGGAAAGAGAAACCTGCTGGAAATCACCGCACCGGGGGTCTGGGACCAGCTGTCCTTCGGGTGGAAACTGGTACTGCGCCACATCGTACGCAACAAGCAGCGCTTCGCCCTGGCCGTTCTGGGCGTGTCACTGACCTTCGCGGTGGTGTTCATGCCCTTTTACATGCTCGGCATCATCAATGAGATGTTCCTGAAGCACGACCTCCTGGAAGCCTACGACTACAGGGTCTCCTTCGACGTGCCCGTGGGACCCGCCGGCATCGCAGAAATCGCCAGAATGGAGGGCGTCGATGCCGTTGAACCCTTCCTCGAGTTCGCCTTCCAGGTCACCAGGGGATGGCGAGAGGAAAACGTCATTGTCCGCGCCCTTCCAACGGGCGCAGGCCTGCAGAGATTCGAGGACGAACGGGGAAATATGATCGGGGTACCCGCCTCCGGCGTCCTGGTGTCCAGGCACCTCGCGCAGACGCTGCAGGTCACGGCCGGGGACGAGGTGATCCTGTCCTCGTACATCACCCGGGACCGGGACGAATCCCTGGTGGTGAAGGCGGTGGTGGAACAATATCTCGGTTCTGGCATGTACGTGTCCTGTGACCAGATGCAGCGGCTCACAGGGGCGAGCAGCAGCTACTCCGGGGCGCTGATCCAGTCCACGGCGGACATCAGGGCTGCTCTGACCGACGCCGGCAACGTCCTCGCGGTCTTTTCCTCCTCGGATATCATCGAGACCTTCCAGGACTACATGGGGCTCATGATCATCTCGTTTACCGCGCTCATCCTCATTGGCGGAGTCCTGGGATTTGCCATCCTGTTCAACACGGCATCGGTGAACATATCGGAGCGCGCCCGGGAGTTCTCCTCCATGCGCGTCCTCGGATACCGACAGCACGAGGTGTACCGGGTGCTGCTGAGAGAGAACATCCTGGCCTGGATCGCAGGCACCATCCTCGGCGTACCTCTGTCCCGGGCGATGACCCTGTTTTTGGCCCGATCCATGCAGACGGAGATGTTCTACTTCCCGACCCTGATACATCCCATGTCCTACGCGGTCACCGCCGCCCTGGTCACGGTCTTTACCGCCGGGATCATGGCGGCCGTCTGGGTGCGCGTCCGGGGACTGAATCTGCTTGAAGCATTGTCGAGCCGACTCACTTGAAGGGAGAGATTTGAGTTGAAACGCAGGATCGGCATAATGATCGCCCTCGCCGTGCTGCTCGCAGTGGGCGGCTTCTTCATCCTCAACCACACGCGCGCTGTTCCGGTCGAGGTGAGCATCGCCGCGGAAGATGCGGTCGTGCGCCGGATCAGTGAGACAGGGTACTTCGTCTCCGT
>PWUC01000006.1 GCA_003562655.1 Clostridia bacterium | reverse complement strand
GGCCGTGGCGGTCATGTTCGTGCTGGGTTCGGGACTCAGAAACATCATCCTGGTCCTGGGCATCACCGGCTGGGTGGTCTACGGGCGGTTGGTGCGGGGCCAGGTTCTGGCACTGAGGGAGAGGGAGTTCATCGAGGCCTCGGTCGCGTCGGGATGCAAGCCGTCTCGAACGATGCTGAGACACATGCTTCCCAATGTGATGTCCTCCGTGGTGGTGATTGGGACGCTGATGTTCGCCCGGGTTATCATCAGCGAGGCATCCCTGACCTTCCTCGGGCTCGGTGTGGATCCACGAATCCCGACGTGGGGGGGGATGTTGGCCGATGGGCGCCAGTACCTCGCTGGGCAGTGGTGGATCGCTACCTTTCCCGGCCTGGCCATCATGTTTACCGTGATGGGGATCAACCTGCTGGGAGACTGGCTGCGAGATACCTTTGACCCGCGCATGACCCACTGAGCCGGCAGAGAAATGCAGAGAGGCTGCAGACCTGAACCGACACCGGGACCGGCCCGGCGCTTTTGGCCCGGCCGGTCCCGGTGGTGTACGGCGGTGGTGACGGGGGAGGGTCTGTTCCCCCGGCCAGCTCAGTCGATCCAGCCCATCTCCTCGGCGAATTCCCGGGCCACATCGTCGTATTCCCTTTCGTGTACGTCCACCTCTGCATTCAACGCACCCATGGTATCCTCGTCGAAGGCTCCCCACATGGGAGCGAGGATTTCCTCGATCTCCGGGTGCGCCTCGAGGGCGTCATTGCGGATGACCAGGGCCCCGTCATAGGGCGGGAAGAACTCCAGGTCATCCTCGAGGATTGCCAGATCCATGGTTATGATGCGCCCGTCGGTGGAGTAGGCGACGGCGACATCCACATCGCCCTGGGCCACTGCCCGGTACATCAGGCCGTATTCCATAGCGACTGCCTCCCCGAACTCGATGTCGTAGTGTTCGAGCAGGTCGCTGTATCCATCTCCGATCCGCTCCTGGAAGGTTGGATCCATGGCAATGACCATGTCCGGTGCCAGGTCGCGGAGGTCGGAGGTCGTCTCCAGGTTGTGCTCCTCGGCGAATTGTCGCCTCACTGCCAGGATGTAGGTGTTGTTGAAGCCGAGAGGAGGTGACCAGGTCTGGTCATATCTATCGTTGAACTGCTCGTGGACGTAGTCGTAGACCTTTTCCCGGTCTCGCCACTGTTCGGTGACTTCCATCTCCAGGACACCGGTGAACTGGGTTCCGGTCCAGCTCACATAGACATCCAGCTCGCCGCCTATCATGGCGCTGTGCTGCAGTGTCGCACCCTGGAAGCCCCGGATGTGCTCCACCTCGAATCCCTCGTCTTCCAGCAGGACCGCCGCGACTTCGGCCAGGATCCACGGCTCCGAGAAGGTGCTGGAGCCGATGGTGATTTCTCGGTCGCCGCCGCCGCATCCCGCCAGGCCAGCTGCCATCAGTGACATTACCAGGGCTCCGACTAACAGATGCAGGATCCGTCCGTCGTTGGTGAACATCATGGGTGAAAATTCCTCCCTGAGATTCTCTAGAGGCGCTCCTTTGCTGGTGTTGTGGACTCCGGTGGCGCCCGTGGGTCGGTCGGAGTCCCCGGTTCCTTCTGTCATGCGGGTGCATCCTCTACGCGCTACACCTTCAAACCGGCTGGCGTCACCCAGTCTTCCAGCCGGCCCAGGATGAAATCAGCCACCAGGGCCAGCAGTGCACTGGGGATTGCGCCCAGCAGAATCAGGTCGTCTCTGATGAGGCCCAGTCCTGTCATGATGAACTGTCCGAGACCACCTCCCCCAACGTAGGCGGCCAGGACCGCCGTTCCGATGATGATGACGGTGGAGGTCCTGAGCCCGGCCATGATGACGGGCATGGCCAGGGGCAGCTCGACCTTGCGCAGGACCTGGATGTCCGTCATTCCCATTCCCCGGGCTGCGCGTATGAGGGAGTTGTCGACCCCCGATATCCCGGCGTAGGTGTTGCGCAGGATGGGCAGGATTGCGTATAGAAAGAGGGCCACGTAGGCTGGTCTGCGTCCGATGCCCAGGCCGATGGGGATCATGATGGCGATCAGGGCCAGGCTGGGAACGGTCTGCATGATATTGGCGAACCCGAGGGCCAACAGCTGCACGTACCTGTTGCGGGTGGCCAGGATTCCCAGCGGGATTGCCAGAAGCACCGCGAACCCCACTGGAATTGCCACCAGCAGCATGTGCTGCTGCAGGGCCGTCATCAGGGCATCCCACTGGTCGATGACCAGCTGTGTGAAGCCGAGTATCCTCTCCAGAACATAAGTAAACGGTCCGATCTGTGCGGTCATCATAGCGTTATATCATCCATTTCTATCTGGTCGCTGGCGTCGAGGGGCCACAGCTCATCGATGAGTATGCGGGGCAGACTGCCGCGGGTGAAGGTGCCGACCAGGCGTCTTTTATCGTCGACCACGGCGAGGACCTCCTGGTCCGATTCTGCCAGGCGGTGAACCGCCTCCATGATACTCGCGTCGGGTCTGACCGCCGATGATACCTGTTCGGCGTCCTCGATCCGGGAAGGACCGGGGTCGCCGGCGGCGCGGTGGATCCGGTCGGCCGAGGTGATGCCCACCACCCGGTTCCGACCGTTGACAACGGCCAGGTAGTCTCCGCGGGCCTCTTTCATTCGGTCCAGGCTCTCGCGAAGATCTGTTCCCACCTTCACTTCTGGGATGTCGTTCAGCATCACTTCGCGGACGGAGACCTCGAGGGGACTCATGATCATCCGCTCTGTGCCGATGAACTCGGAGACGAATTCATTCCTGGGATTGGCCAGCAGCTGGTCAGGTTCGTCTATCTGTACCGTCTGACCATCCTGCATCAGCACGATCCTGTCGGCCAGTTTGAGGGCTTCATCCATGTCGTGAGTCACAAACAGCACGGTCTTTTTGACCCGTTCCTGCAGCGCCACCAGCTCTTCCTGCAGCTGGTCGCGGGTGAGGGGATCCAGGGCTCCGAAGGGCTCATCCATCAGCAGGATATTGGGATCGACGGCGAGGGCCCTCAGAACGCCAATCCGCTGCTGCTGTCCGCCACTGAGCTGGCGGGGGTACCGGTTGGCGTATATCTGGGGATCCATTCCGACCAGATCCAGGAGCTCGGTGGCCCGCTCTTGCTTCCTCCTGGAGCTCCATTTCTTGAGATCCGGCACGATGCTGATGTTGTCTGCAACCGTCATGTGAGGAAACAGTCCGATCTCCTGGATCACGTATCCCATGCTGCGGCGCAGCTCCACCGGGCTGAAGGTGCTGGTGTCCCTGCCGTCGACGCGGATGGTTCCTCCCGTTGGCTCGATGAGGCGGTTCACCATCTGCAGGGTCGTGGTCTTTCCACAACCGCTGGGGCCGATCAGGACTACAAGTTCCCCTTCTTCAACTTCAAGTGTGAGGTCATCTACTGCCACGTGTTCGCCGTCGAACACCTTGGAGACGTTCTCAAAGGTAATCACCCTTGCCAGCACGCTCCCTGTCCACCATTTGCCCACAAAAAAAGACCCCCAACAGGGGGACTCTACCGTGGGCATCGTGTACTATGCCCATACAAGCTATATCACACTGAGATTTCCTGTCAAGGCATATGCCTGACGCGGCGGGTTGAGCGGAGAATGTCCATGACCCTTACAGGATCTTGTCCTCAGGCTTGACATTGCTGACCCACATATCAGTACAATTTCACAAAACTGTTCCGAGCAGTGCGGCAGGGAAGCCGCAGGATATACCGGCGTCTCACCCAGCGGGAGAACACCAACCTCTCCGCCAGGATCAAGCGGCGCGAGCCCCGGCGGGACCAGGCCTGCCATGTCCCTCATTGAACGCCCTGATCGGGTCGACCGTGTCGACCCGTCGTTCTGGAGCGATCGCTGCGCCTGTGCCCTGGCACCGCCGGACGCCCCTGGTGTTCAAGTTGATGACCCGACCCAGGGGCCTCGATGTGCAGACGTTGTGCGCGATGTCCGCACTGTGGGCGCAGCCTGGTGAAGAGGTATCCACTTCCCGGTTGATCACGATGAAGGAGGTATCCCCTGCAGGTCGCCGGTGTTGAGAGGAGGTAGCTTCATGAAGCGGATCATCGATTTTTACAGCACCTATGATGAGGATGCCCGGCTCGCAAAGGATCCTTCGCACAGGTTGGAGTTCATAACGACCATCCATGTCCTGGACCCGCTGATCGGAGAAGGCGCCTGTCTGCTGGATGTCGGTGCCGGGACAGGAGCATACTCATTTCACTACGCACAAAAGGGACATGCCGTAGTGGCCGTGGATCCCGCTGCTGCCAACCTTGACAGGATGAAGATGCGGTTGGACTGCCGAAAGACACCTCTGAACATGACAGTTGCGGCAGGGGACGGCAGGGACCTTTCATGTTTTGAAGCGGGCAGCTTCGACGTGGTCCTGTGTATGGGGCCCCTGTATCATCTCGCCACGGAAGAAGACAGGCTGCAGTGCATTGGGGAATGCCTGAGGGTCCTCAGGCGAGGGGGGATTTTCGCCCTCTCGTACATCAGCAGGTACGCTGCCTACGTCTACAAGGTAGCCCGCGGCAACAGGGATCCCTCCAGTCTCACCGGTGTCCTCAGTGCGGGCGCAGAGTTTGCCGATGAGCGAGACATCTTCTACTTCCTTGCTCCGGGTGAGGTCTCGGGCATGATGCGGCGGCAGGATGTGGACCGACTCGAGCACGTGTCCACCGACGGAATTGGAGCGTTGATTCCTGACGTGGTGAATGGTCTCAGCGACGAGGAGTATGCCTCGTGGCTGGACGCTCACCTGGACACGTGCAGGGAACCGTCGATCCTTGGCTACAGCCTGCATGCGTTGTTCGTGGGCAGGAAGAAGTAGTCCGGCCCACGATGCCCGGTGAGATGGAGAGGAAGAACTGTGACCCGGCTCGAGGACCTGCGCCCTGCAGGTGGGACAGCGTCTTCAGATGGATGGGGCCTCTGAGGCTCGACGGAAGCTTCCTCCGGTTCACCTTGCAGGTGGTCTTCTCCAGGTCTATACCCTGAGGACGCTGGCATTCTTCCTGTTTGGACACCACCGCGACTGCACCGTAGACCTCGGACAGTTTGCCCTGACGAGGGAGGGCATGTGGCAT
>PWUC01000162.1 GCA_003562655.1 Clostridia bacterium | reverse complement strand
CTGGCGGTCGGAGACGCCCTGGGGACCACCCTTGAGTTCCAGAGCCCGGGCACCTTCCGGCCCCTGGAGGACATGGTCGGAGGAGGGCCCTTCGGGTTGAGGCCCGGGCAGTGGACCGACGACACTTCCATGGCTCTCTGTCTCGCCAGGAGTCTGCTGGAGGCCGGCCGCTTCGATCCCGCCGACCAGATGCAGAGATATCTCCGATGGTACCGGGAGGGATACATGAGCAGTACGGGCCGCTGCTTCGACATAGGAGGCACCGTATCCGGTGCCCTGATGCGGTTCGCCGAGTCTTCAGATCCATTTTCGGGCTCCACCGATCCGATGACGGCGGGCAACGGTTCGCTGATGCGCCTGGCTCCCGTGCCCCTTCTGTATCGGCGTCATCCCCGTCTCGCCATCGAGTATTCGGCCCTGAGCTCCCAGACCACCCACGGGGCGCAGGCGGCGGTGGACGCGTGTCGCTACATGGGGGCGCTTCTGGTGGGTGCTCTGAACGGGGTGGGCAAGGACGAGCTGCTGCGGGGGCGCTTCGAGCCCGTGCCGGGGTACTGGGAGGAGAGGCCCCTGGTGGGGGAGGTAGATGAGGTGGCCTGCGGATCCTTCAGGCGCAAGGATCCCCCGGAGATCCGCGGCACCGGCTATGTGGTGCAGAGCCTGGAGGCGGCCCTGTGGGCCCTGCACAGAAGCACCAGCTTTCGCGAGGGCTGCCTCATGGCATGCAATCTCGGTGACGATGCGGACACCACCGCTGCAGTTCACGGACAGCTGGCGGGCGCCGTGTACGGGGTGAATGGTATGGACCGGTCATGGCTGGAGAAGCTGGCGCGCCGGGCCCTGTTGGAGGAGACGGCCGGGGAGCTTTACCGGTTGGCGGAGGATCTTCCGCGGGCGTATGTGGGAGGTAGTTGAGAGGATCAGCGGATGTTGACGACCGCAGCGGCGAGGTTTCGGACCAGGGGTGCGGTCCCACGGTGCCGAAACGGGTCCGCCCGTCATGCCGGACGGGACGTCCGCTGAGCTCATTCCTGTGGCGTTTTATTCCCCCGGTGTGATGACAGGTGGGGCTCCGGGTTCTCTCGGCCACTCGAGGAGCCACAGACCAGCAACGGGCGACAGCCTGTCTTTACGAGCAACAGGAAGAAGCGTGGCTGTTCCGCCGCCACTGCTGCAGACCTGGCTCGGTACATGAGGAGCGGGTCAGGACTGAGCCCATCAAGACCTGCAGGCCCGGGTGCTCCAGACACCGCCCTGGACCGGCACAGAACGGGTGCGCTCCGGACGGCCGAAAGAAGAAGCATGACCACCGGATGAAAGTGCTCCCGCTGGTCACCGGTTGCACCGGGGTCCAAACAGAAATGATGGACACATGGATCAGCACGTGGGAAACTATTGAAAGGATTGCTATGGTTCCCGACGGCCCGCTCTCCGCTGCCCGCATGCCGGTCCTGGAGGCGACTGTGATACAGGAGGGCGTCCGTTTGAACCTGTGACCTTGCGCGGATTCCCGGGGAGATGCTTCGTTCACTGCAGGTTTGCAGGCGTTGACATGGGGAGGCAGATGCGATGAAACGACTCAGGCTCGTGTGCACGGCTCTCTACCCAGTCGCAGTGGTGTTGGTATTGCTGGGTGGCCTGCACCTGTTCGGCAGCGTAAACGAGGGGCTGCTCCCGCCCCAGATACCGGCGGCAAACGAGTCCTACCGCGCCTACCTGTCGGTCTCCGTCGCCATCCTGGCCGTCATCCTGGGCGTGGTGACAGGTCTGGTCACAGGGCCCGCTCTTGGTGTGGGAGGGCTGCTGGTCGGGATCGGGTTCACCGCCGCGGTCCTGGCGCCGCTGCCCCGCGTCTATCATCCGGGAATCGATTTCACCGCCTGGCTCACGTGGATTGCGACGGGTGTCCCCATTGCCGTGGCCGTTCATCTGGCGCTGGTGCTCGCCCGTTTTCTGCTCAGGACAATGTCTGCCGCCGACGGGTGATCCCGATGCCCTCAGAGGAGGGGAGAGGCTGGCGTGAGCGCGTCGCCGCTGACCCAATGCGACCTGCACGTACATACCTGGGGGTGCTATCACCCCGAGGACCTCGTTCACATGGCCAGGGATTGCCACCGGGACGTGGACTGGAACCTGTTCAACTTTCCCCAGGTCTACGAAAATGCCCACGGAACGGCCATCGATCCCGCCGCGATATTTGAGGAGGCGGTCGCGACAGGTTCGATGGAGAAGGTCAGAGATGTCTCCGTCTGCGGTCCCGGGGACGGTGGCAGCTTTGAGCGCTTTGACACCAAGACCCTGGCCGCGGTGTGCATCACCCGGTACTGGATCGAGAGGGACAGGCTCGACGTGGTCCTCGAGCCCATCATCCGCCGTCACAGGGGCGAGGGGCTCGAATACGTGGAGTACCGCTGCGGGTTCGGTGACGCCCCCTTTGAACGATGGTATCCGCACTACCTCCGTTACCTGAAGAATTCGTGCACCGACACCTTCACCGCCCGGGCCGTGGTTCGCCTCAGCCGGGACGATGTGATGGGTTCGTACGAGAGGCTCCGAGACCTTGTTGATGCGGAGCCGGACCTTCTGGACATGGTCGTGGGGGTCGATTTCGGGGGACGGGAGATCCCGCCCGAACGCCTGGGGCCCTTCTTTACCAGGCTGCACCGTGACAACGAGCGGTCGCCCACAAGGGCTCTGGATGCGGTCCTTCACGTCGGTGAGGTCTTTTCCGACAGGTCCCTCGAAAGCGCCATCAGGTGGTGTCACCGGGCTGCCGAGCTGGGCGCTGTCAGACTCGGTCACTGCACGGCCCTGGGGCTGAATCCGCAGGTGGCGGTGGCGCGCCACCCGGGGGCCCACACCGTGGAGAGCCTTTCCGAGAGGCTCGATCAGATCGCCTATGACCTCCGGTGGCAGGACCAGCTGTCCTCCTACGGTGTTCGCGTGGACGAGGCCCGTCTCCGGAAGGAGCTGGACGCCCTCCTCCTCCGCCATCGCACCGGCCTGGTGAGGCGGGACTACGATGACGTCCGTCTCGACGAGGCCCAGAGGAGGCAGGACTTCGTTCTCGACGAGCTGAGAGCACTGGGCACCGTCATTGAAATATGTCCCACGTCAACTCTCCGCATAGCCGGGATTTTCGACATGGAGTCTCATCCCGTCAGGAAGTTCTATGATGCCGGGGTCAACCTGGCCATTTGCAGTGATGACCCCGGGGTTTTCAACTCGCCTCTCGCCTCCGAGGTGGACCTGGTCGCCCAGCATCTGGGGGTGACCCCTGAGACTCTCGCCCGACGGCTGGGCGATCCCAGGGCGTTTCGGCTGGGGGGCCTTCGAGGCAGGTGAACCGGCCGCGAACTGAGCGCCTGTCTGGATCATAGGGGCGGGCCTCTCAGATGACAGGGGCTGTTGCGATCCGCCGTGAACCGGTTCGGTGCCCAGTGCGCGCAGGCGATGAGGTTCGGCCCACCCAGCAGGGAGGTGGATGGGTCCGGGCCGTCCCCGGGGGGATGACCGTGAAGGGAGAGTATGGGTGAGGGCGCCGGGTTCCGGTTCCGACCGTGCGCCCTGTTTTTCACCGACGCTGCCGCCACTGCATACTACATGGTTGACACGCAAGGGTTGGAATTTATTAAAATATACCTTAGAATATATAGCCATGAAGGAGGAATATGTGATGATGATGCCTGCTGCCGACCTTCTGGACATGCTGCGATGCCCCCGCTGCCTGGGCAGGGTCTTCGTACCGGACTGCCCCTGGGTGCCCTTCCCTGACGATGTCTCCCTGGAGGAGATGAAGCTCCAGCCCCTCCTGCCGGAGGAAGGTGAAGCGGAGGTCTGCTGCGGTGAATGTGAGGCCACCTACGCCGTCCATGACGGGTTGTTTCGCATGGTTGGCGAGGACATGAGCGGGGAAAGCGACAAAAAGTGGCGCGGCGAATACGATCAGATGGCTGAGCAATACGACGCGAGCCTGAAGATGCAGATGAAGTGGCTGGGGGTTGACTATGAAGCCGAACAGCAGCGACTGGTTCAGAGCCTGGAGCTGGAGCCCGGTATGAAGGTCCTGGAGGTCTCAGTGGGCACCGGGCGGAACCTTCTGGATGTGGCGCCCGCCCTGCGGGGAGAGGGCTGCATAGTCGGGCTCGACATATCTACGGGCATGCTCGGCGTCGCCCGCAGACGGCTGGGCCATCTGGAGGTTCCGGTGGGGCTCGCGGAGGCCAATGCGGCGTCTCTGCCCTTTGCGTCCGGACAGTTCGACGCAGTGCTGCACGTGGGCGGTCTGAACACCTTCAGCTTCAAGGGCCGGGCCCTGGCCGAGATGGTGCGGGTGGCCGCTCCGGGCGCGAGGGTCGTCGTGTGTGACGAGGGAGTACCGGAATCCATGCGGAACGATTCATGGTACGGGACGATCATGGAGGCGAACACCCTCTACCGTGAAAGACCGCCCGTGGATCTCGTGCCGCACTCGGAGATCTGTGAGTTCCGGGTGGTTTGGGTGGTTCGGAACCTGTATTACGTGCTGCAGATGAGAAAGCGTTGACCGAACTGCCGGGTGACACCATGTGAATGGCCATCTGGCTCTCGGCGTTTTTGGCCATTTGACTTCCCCACCTGGTCTACAGGGCGAGTGTCAGGGATTCTTCACGGCGAGGACAGTCCGCAGCGGATTGCGACCCATGTGGGTGCGCCATACCGGTACACTATGAAATCGAATAAGGTGACCGCGTGCCCCTGTCCATTTCTTCAGATGTCATTGGGATCGGTGAGGTCTGCAGAGGACCGTCCCTACAGGGACGAGATCGGTACGGAAAGGCGATTTCGGGATGCAGATCGTTGCATGCGGTTGCCCCGATCATCCATGGCAAAAAGATGACGACTGCATCCGGGAGGGATATGAGGATCCCGTCAGGGCAGCTCGCGTGTGAGGGTATGCAGCAAGAAACCGGCGGCACATCTGCTGAATCGGGGGAGTGCCGAGAACCGTCAGAAAATCTGGGGCCAGAGATTGGGTGTTGACATTCCCTGGTCTGGCAGCTAGAATGTACCTCACTAGCTGAATCGAGCAAAGACGATGAAGGGGATCAGTAAGCCGAGTGAGTTTCCAGAGAGCTGAGGGT
>PWUC01000079.1 GCA_003562655.1 Clostridia bacterium | reverse complement strand
TCCCGCCTCGAGGGCCTGCTGAACCTCGATGAGATCCGTCACCTCGACCTCGATCACGACCATGTGACCGGCCCGCGAGCGAACCCTGGCCACGGCCTCGGCGATGCCGCCGGCTACGCGCAGATGGGTTTCCTTCAGCAGCACACCATCATCGAGCCCGAAACGGTGGTTGAACCCTCCGCCCACCCGCACCGCATACTTCTCCAGGAGCCTCAGGCCGGGGGTGGTCTTGCGGGTGTCAACCACCCGTACACCGAAGGGACGGACCGCCTCCACCAGTTCGGCGGTCTGGGTGGCGATCCCCGACATCCTCTGCAGAAAATTGAGCGCCACCCGCTCCCCACCCAGGATGACCCGGGTCAGGCCGTCGACGGTGGCCACCGTCTGACCCTCTGACACCCCGGCCCCCTCCTCCACCCCTCCGAGGAAGCGGGTGTCTGGATTGAGAAGATTGAACACCGTCTCGGCAACGGGCAGTCCACAGACCACTCCCGAGGCCCCGGCGGTGATGCCCCCGGTGGCCTCAGCAGACTCGGACGTGACGGATTCGGTGCTCACATCGCCCCAGCCAAGATCCTCCAGAAGCGCTCTCCTGACGATCTCTTGCACCATCAGATGGTTCACAGCCCTCTCCTCTCAACTGCCGCGCAGAAGTTGACCGTCCTCATTGTCCTGACTTGATCCCTGTATTGTCAAGTGTAAAGGCAGGAGGAAACGGACACCGGCAGTGCCCGCATCATGGAGGAAGCTACGAACTGGAGGCGTCAGCGCCCCAGTTCAAGAAGGGTCTTCTGCAGTAGATGCTTCGATCGTGAAACGCTGTCAGACAGTCTGTTTTTCGCCCTGACCAGACGGGTGATGTGGTGGTGTCTGACTGAAGGATCCCCCTCCTCCACCTCCCTGGCACCGGCGAGGAGAGGGATCGGCTCTGACAGGCTGCTGGATCCGTAGGTGTCCTGCTCCCACCGGCTGACCGCGGTGCGAAAACCCGCCGTCAGCTCCCGGGTGCAGTGCATCAGTCCCTCGTTGACCCGCGGCAGCAGAGCGGGATCACAATCAGCGGCAGCGACCCGCAGTTGGAGGGCACATTCCCTGAGGGCATCCAGACCGGCCGCGACTCTTTCGAGGCCTATCTCCGCCTCAACCCCGCGACGCAGGTAGTAGTCCAGCCTCCTGTCGAGGTCATCGATCAGCTCCACCGGATCAACAGGCAGAACGGATGCGCTGACCAGCCCCTCGAGCCATGCCGCATTCACCCTCAGTTCCCTGTTGAGGCGGACCTCATCGATCTTGTCGAGGGTATCCTCAAGGGTGTGATTCCACCACCCGAGGGTGGCTCCGTAGGTTCGCCTCAGCTGCTCGTCATCAAATCCATGCCGTCCCGCGATGGAGGGAACCCCCACCCCAAGGAAGGACTGATCCCCGGTCTTGGTGATCAGCCTGCTGCTTATGGCGGCATCCAGCAGCGTCCCTGCCACCTCCTCCGCAAAGGCTCTCAGCTCTGCGGAGGCGGACACCTCGAAGATCCTCGCTCCCCGGAGCCCGGGGGAGTCGATGTTCATGTAGGCTATGCATCGCTTCCGCAGCAGCTCCCAGTGCTGATCGACAAACCACGTCGAACCTGCGGCCTCTGCGATCTCGTGACCGTTCCAGAAGGCGAAGCACACCTCCCGGGCCAGCTCGTCACGAAACCCACTGAAGACGCGGGCCAGCTCCAGCATCACGGCGTTTCCGGTTGCATTGCAGGTCACTCCGGGTTCCCAGGCATCGAAATGCCCGCTGACCAGGATGAACTCCTCAGAAGAGTTCAGGCCCCGCAGAAAACCCACCGGCTGCTCCAGAGTAGACCAGAAGCGGGCGCAGTCCGCGTACAGTTTGACCCGGACTCCCCCGGTCCGGCACAGACGCATCAGCTCCTCGCCGACCCTGCGTGAGATGCTCACGGCGGGAATCTGGGGCATCGCCCCCCAGCTCTGTGGGGTCGGGTTTCCCCAGACAGCCTTGAGGGCGCGCATAGACACGGAGTCGCAGTCGGAATCCCCCCAGTTGATGAAGATTATGCCAGCCGCTCCCCTTTCCTCGGCAATCCGCGCCTTCTCCGGTGTCGGCGGAGCGTAGGAGATCTCTGCCAGCACCAGCATGTCCCGGACATCGAGGTCCTCATAGTCATCGGTTCCCCCCGGTCCCACGTGGACCAGCCCCGCATCTATACCCCCGGGTGGGGTCGAGGCCATGTGGGCACAGGGCAGACACGGCAGTTCCCTGGGAGGAAGCGCGCTGCTTATCTCCAGCTCCGCTGTACCGGGAAGGCTGTTGTAGGCGGGAAACTGCTGAATCTGTACATCCAGGCCCCATGCCCTCATGCTTTCAGCCAGGTAGTCTGCAGCCCGTCCGTCATCTCCCGAACCAGAAATCCGACGGGGAGTCTCCGCCGTGAGCCAGTGGACATGCTCCATGACCCTGGCCTCATCGAGAGTCGCAAATATCCTCTCCAACAGCAGACCCGACATTGTCCCACTCCCATCCAAATGCTGCGCAAACCGGCCTGACGATCCTCAGATGGCACCCTCAATCTGCCGGGTCAGTGCCCCGGACCGTGGCCATCGAGGAGAAAGCTCAGGGGAACTGTCAGCAGCAACCCTCCCGCCATTACCCTGAACATCGGGTACAGTCCGAGCCCGTCGCCAATCAACCCGTACAGCAAGGGGGCCAGTCCCGAGGCCGCCAGTGTCACCGTGTAGTAGACGGCAAAACCCCGGCTTCGCCTGGCCTCGGTGGTGACCCTGGGTATCAGCGCATACAGAACGGAGGAGGTTCCGTTCAGGAACACTCCCAGAAAAACCAGGGCTGCGCCGACCCAGCTGCCGCTGACGCCGAGAAACGCGAGGATCCCCAACGCTGTGAGCACCTCGGTCACGATTACCATGTTGCGCTTCCCCAGGGCATCACTCACCGGGCCGCATACCAGCTTCCCGGCGGCGCCGCCGGCGGCCAGCAAACCGAAGAATCCACCCAGGGAGGCCATGGAAAAACCCTTGTCGACCAGCACAAAGGAGGCAAATACCACCACCCCTGAACGGGCCAGCGAGTCCAGCACTCCCACCAGATGCAGGGCGACGAAGGCCCGCGGGTGGGTGACGCCCCAGTCGGCAGCTGCAGCCCCCGGCGACGACGGCTGTCCCTGCCCGCCCTCCCCTTCTTCCCCCTCAGAAGGCTTCACCGGAGTCCCGAGTCGATGCAGCCCCAGGGCCATCGCCGCTCCGGCAATGCCGATGGACATCAGGGCGATGCGCCAGCCGAAGAGGGCAGCGATGAAGGCAGCAGCAACAGGGCACAATGCCTTGCCCACATCGCCGGAGAAGTTGAAGACCCCTATGACCGTCCCCATCCGGTCAGGCGGCGCACCCCTCGAGACCAGGGAGCTGCCGATGGGATGGGATGCGGCACCACCCGCTCCTGCCACAATGACTCCCGCCAGGAAGGCGGCATAGGACCAGGTCAGGCCCAGGGCGGCGATGCCAAGGCTGAACACCGTGGTTCCCAGGGTCAGGGCGGTCAGATCTCCGATCCGCTCCGCCAGTACACTGAAGGGGATGCCCAGGCCGGACAGAAGCAGGCTCATGGCGGTCTTGATCGCGCCCGTACCCGCATAACCCAGGCCGAACTCGACCGCTATGAAGGGCAGGAGGGGGTACAGGCTCCAGGAGAAGCCGTCATTGATAAAGTGGTGCGCCGAACACCGCCACAGTTCCCGCACGGACTTGCTGTCTCCCAGGTGGCCCTTACCTGTCCAGCTAGGCATACAACCCATCCTCTTATGACTTCGATGCGCTCAGTTGTACCTTCTACAGCCACAGGCCATACCCTTCAACCCGGGATGGGCGGGGCGGGATCCCCTCGACGTCACCCGGGATGGATGAACCGCACCGGGACCGGCGGCGCAGTGCGCCGGGAGACCCGTACGCCTCTTGAGGCACCCATCAACGATGGCCGGCATTACAATGAGGTACAGCCCTGAGTCGGGGGAGGAGACTTCTGGTGTCAGGCCGCAGGCCGCAGGGAAGAACTGAGATGCTCATCGGGTTTGACGATGCACCAGACCCGGAGCTGGTCCGGTACTATGGCGGCCGGGTGCACAGAATCTACACCCTGGTGAATGCGCTTTCAGCCAGGATCGCGCCGTCCAGCGCACAGGTTCTGGCACGGCGTCCGGATGTTACCTACGTGGAAAGGGATGGGCCGGTATATGCCCTTGAATCCCAGCCCGCCGTGCCCTGGGGAATCGACCGCGTATTCAGCGCCGAGCGCTACCCCTTCGAAACCTGGAACTTCTCCCGGGGAGCCGGCATCCGAGCCGCCATTCTGGACACGGGCATCGATGACGCCCACCCGAACCTCACGGTCACCGATGGCATCAGTGCGCTGCCCGGGGAGGATCCGGAGAACTACTCCGACGACTGCGGACACGGTACGGCGGTGGCAGGCATCGTCGGCGCCCCCGATGAAAAACCCGCCGCCGTCGGAGTCGCCCCGGAGGTGGAACTGGGTGCCGTCAGGGTGCTCGACGGTCTGGGACGGGGTTCAGTGGGATCCCTGGTGACGGGCATTGAATGGAGCGTACGGGCCGGTTTCCAGGTCCTGAACATGAGCCTGGGCACCGTGATCCATTACGAGACCCTGGCAGAGGCCTGCAGGATAGCCTGGGAAGAGGGGCACCTGCTGGTGGCCGCAGCGGGCAATTTTGGCAACCCTCCGGGGCTCGGAGACAACGTGAGCTTCCCCGCAAGATACCCCCAGGTCGCGGCCGTAGCGGCCTCGAACGGCGACGACATGCGGTCGCCCTGGTCGAGCACCGGCCCCGCCGTCGAACTCACTGCCCCGGGCGCGGATATCCTGAGCACCTACATTGATGGCGACTTTCGCCGGCTGTCAGGCACCTCCACGGCCTCGGCCCACGTCACAGGAGGCCACCCATGATCGCACCATTCAGGTGCGATCGGGTCCCACTTCGTCGCCCTCCACTCCCATGGGGGCTGGAGAGAGCAACCGGAGCCTTCCGGGGCCTTCGCTGAGAAACCTTCGGAACGGAGTGCCAGGTGAAGACCGGGAATGCGAGGACCGTTC
>PWUC01000186.1 GCA_003562655.1 Clostridia bacterium | reverse complement strand
TCGACGGCCAGCTGGCCGATGGTGGCCACCATTTCCTCGGAGCGGGCGCGGGCCCATTCCGGAAGCAGCTGAAAGAGTCTCGATGCAGACACCAGGGCATCACTGCGGTGAGCCATGGGCGTCGTACCCGCATGGTTGGCCTCACCCAGCACCGTCACCAGGTAGCGGAAGATGCCCACGATCCCGGTTACGGCGGCCACGTCCAGGCCCTCCCGTTCCATGCGGCTGCCCTGCTCCACGTGCAGCTCGAAGTACGCCCGGATATCCCGGGGGTCACGCCTGGCCTCGCCAACCTTCTCGGGGTCGACGCCCACGCGAGCAAGGTCCTCGGCGAGGCTGGGCACGTTCTCCTCCTTGTGACGGAAGAGCTCCTCCCTCGAGATCTCCCCGATCATCGCCCGACTGCCGAAGGGGCCGGCGTAGTGGTGTCCCTCCTCGTCGGTAAAGTTGACCACCTCCAGGTGCCAGGGCAGGACCGCTCCCCCCTCGGCGAGGGTACGGGCACACTCGAGGCCCGCCAGCACCCCGAGGGGGCCGTCGAACCTTCCTCCTTCGGGAACCGTGTCCAGGTGCGAGCCGATCATCACCGTGCGGGCATCCTCGTCGGGGGCCGGGAGCCTGCCGATGATGTTGGCCGCGGCATCCACATGCACCTCGAGCCCGGCCTCCTGCATCCGGTCCATCAGCCACCGCCGCCCCTGCAGGTCCTCCTCGGTGAGGGCCAGGCGGGTGACCCCGTGGCCCTGTACATACCCGATCTTCCCCAGGTCCTCCAGGTCCCGGAGCAGGCGGTCTCCGTCGATCCTCATGGCTTCACCAGCTCTCCATGTCCTTCTTTACCCACAATCTCCCCATCTCTCATGACCACTTCCCCACGAACGATCGTCATCACCGGGGCAGCTGTGGTCTCCCAACCGTCGTACAGGAGGGCGCACTCGGACGCCTTCGTGTACATCTTCTCCCGGTCGATGATGCCAGGCCGGTCCATGTCCACGACCACCAGGTCCGCATCGGCCCCCACGGCAATCTGTCCCTTGCGGGGCCACAGGCCGAACTGCAGGGCGGCATTTTCGCACAGCAGCGCGGTCACCTCGGAGAGGGACAACATACCCTCGTTGACAGCGCCCAGCACCAGGGGGACCATCGTCTCCAGGCCCACCGCACCGGCGGGTGCGCTCCAGATGTCGAACCATCCCCCCTCCTTCTCCTCCGGCAAAAACGGCCCGTGATCGGAGCCTATGAAGTCTATCCCTCCCCTGCCGATCGCCTCCCAGAGCCTCGCCCTTTCGTCCTCTGACCTGATGGGCGGGTTGATCTTGGCGTAGGGCCCCAGCTGGGGGGTGTCCTCCCGGGAGAGGAACAGGTAGTGAGGGCAGGTCTCCACCAGCACCTCATACTCCACCCTGGCGTCCTCGAGGTATTCGGCAACGGTTCCACCGCTGATGTGTGCCACCATCAGCTGGGCCCCCGCCGCCCTGGCCATCTCCAGGCTGCCCGCTATGCTGACTATCTCGCTGAGCACGGGCCTGGAGTCTGAGTGAGCGAGGATATCGTTTCTGCCCTCCTCCCGGTACTTATCTATGTAATACTCGACCATGGAATTCGACTCGGCGTGGATCACGGATATCCTGCCGGTACGGGCGACGGCCCTGAACACCTCGTACAGACCCCCATCCCCGGTGGCGGTCAGTCCCTCGAACTCATCCTCCCGGCCTGGAGGGGCAGCGTGCAGGAAGGTCTTGAAGGCGACGGCCCCCGCCTCCGCGAGCCCGGCGATCGCCTCGATGTTCTCCTCGCCGGCGGCCCCGAAGAAGGCATAGTCCACGTAAGCCTGGTCGCGGCAGCGCTCCCAGCGCCGAAGAAGGATATCTGCAGAACTGACGGCCGGCCTGGATATGGGGTGTTCCAGTATGGTGGTGATCCCGCCGGCGGCGGCCGCCCTGGTACCGGTGGCGAAGTCCTCCCGGGCCGGATGCCCGGGATAGCGGATGTGTACGTGGGTGTCGATGAGCCCCGGTAGCACGAACTTGCCGCTGACGTCCAGCGTCTCGTGGGCTCTGGGGGGGTGACCGTCGGTGAGGGCAGCTATGATCCCATCTCTGACCACCACGTCCGCCCGGTACCCACCGCGGGGATCCACGACGGTGCCTCCGCGCAGGACAAGGTCCGCTTTCATGATCTCATCTCCTTCCGATGTATACCCCTATCTTCTGATCAGCGGGCCCGTATCCTGCAAGGCCCGCATCTGGAGTATGTTCCCCGCTCAGGGGGGATGACAGCCGCCGGACGATCTGTTGTAATCCAGATATGGGTCGGGAAACCGTGAGGGCGCGAAGGGAGACAGGCCCGGATGAACACCGAAGCCGAGAACACCCGCATCCTGCTGCACGTGGCTCTCTTCGCCGCGGTGACCACCGTATTGTCCTTCGTCCGCATCCCCATACCCCTGTCCCCCGTCCCCATCACCGGGCAGACCCTCGGCACCATGATGGCGGGGCTGTTCCTCGGAGCCCGCTACGGCGGCCTGAGCCAGCTGGTATACGTGCTCGCGGGGCTGACCGGCATGCCCGTCTTCGGGGGTGCGGGGGGATTCTCGGTGCTCCTGGGGCCGGGAGGCGGTTACCTCGTGGGGATGATCGTGGGTGCGGCCCTGACAGGCCGGGTGGCGGGTCGTTCGGACGGGGCGGGGCGAATGCTCTTGAGCTGCCTCATCGGCGGTGTGCTCGCCGTGTACATACCGGGTGTGCTGTGGCTCTCTCACGTCACGGGGGTGCCGCTGCAGGGGGCCCTGGTCGCGGGGGCCCTGCCCTATATCCCCGGAGATGTCCTGAAGTGCCTGGCCGCCGTCTCGGCGGCAAGAAAGCTCCGCGGGTACCAGCTCCGCCGCGGGTAATACCTGTAAGTACGAATGCCACTACCTGAAGCCTACAGGAAAGCCCGCACAGCTTCCTGGCTGTTTCTTCATCGGATTCTGCTCGCGAGTCGTGCAGGAGCTCGCTGCTGCAGGTGCTGCACACAATGAGACGTCACCATGCCAACCAGCATACTCGACATCCTGGGTGAGCTTGTATCGACTCCGCCTACAGAGGATAGTTGATGCCCTCGGCAGACTTAGTGTGCCACCCAGAATTGACCGGTGGACGGCGATACGGGACTCTCAGTGAGATTCCGTGCCACGAGATGTCATGGCGACGTTCACGGATGATCAGCTCCTCTTCCTTGTGGGTCGTGACGGCACCGGCAAGGCAACGTCAGCCGAGATGCTCCTGGGGACTGGCCACCCTGAAGAGGGTTGGATCCTGGCGAATGCAAGACCCCTGGATGCTCATGAGATACCACACCTGCATCCAGCGCCGGTTTACATCAGGCAGGACAGCACTGCTCAATGTGAGCACGGCAGGATATGCTGAGGGTCCCTGTGGGTCGACGGGGTGGGTTGCGGGGACCTTGTCTAAGATCTGCCCTGGGGGCTCGGTACCATGGTTGAGGCTGCCGGGGAGGAGGGAATGGTCCTCAGTATGGGCCAGGTTCAACGCTTACTCCTGCAAAGGGCGCTGCTCGCTGATCCAGGTTTGCTGGTCACAGATGATCGCTTGAGGCCAGACTACTGTCATCGCTACCCCATGAATGAGGCACCTGTCCCGGGCAGGCATCCTGACCATAATCATCACACAGATGCCAGAGTTCCGGATGAGAGGCATTCACGAGGGCGAGCAATAAATGGTAGAATACACATAGCAAGGCACCTGGTGGCTTCAGGGCGAGGGGGTCAGCCAATGGGACCGGATAAGAAAACCGGACTGCCGCTTCTCATCTTTCTGACGGTCCTCGTATTGGTGGCGGCTGGCATCGCGGCGAGCTACGGGGGAAGCACCGTGCAAGGGCGGTCCGCGGCATTGCACCACGGGCCCGGGATGGACGACGTGCTGCTGGTCCTCGACGGCAGAATCTATTCCATTCCCATCGAGGAAGGGACAGCGCAGCCCAGGCTGCTGTACGAGTCGCCGGAATGGCATCGGACGATGACTGCCTTCGTACCGCTCGTCAACCATGAAGATGATGAGATGACCCTGTACACCTTCAGGCTACAAGGAGGCCGTTACTTGCGCCCTTCGTTGGAGATACACAGTTTCACCCGCCAGCTTCCCGACGGTGACCTGGAGCACGAGATATCCTTCCCCCATGACGGTGAGCCGCCGGAGCTGATGGAGGAAGCGCTGGCCATCGGCGTCGCCCTCACCCCCGTCATGTTCAAAAATCAGCAGCTGACGTTTGAGCACGACGGTACCTGGTACCGGTTGACCGTCGATGCCGGGGACATCCGTGGACACCGTGACTTCAGATACACCTTCCACGTGGAAGAGATGGGCGCGGATGATGTGGAGCCCGGGGTGAGCATTCCGGGGTACGACAGCGTGGTGGTGGATGAGAGGATCACAACCTGGCACCCGGTTGGATGGGACGAGGAAGAGCGGCGAGAGGTGGAACGGGCGCTCGAGGATGCGTTGCTGTATATGGACGAGGTGTTCAGCCCGGGGTACCGGCTGCCGGTGAGCATTACCGCTGCGGACAAAGCCGACCAGCTGCTTCTCTGGGAGCGAGGGTCAATCTATCCCTGCCAGGCCCGGGCTATCTCCGTCGGCACAGGACCGCCGCGCACATGGTGGCTGCGCCACGAGCTCGCCCACTTGCTGCACATCCACGCACTGCTTGAGAGAGGCATGTCCCTGGTGGCCGTTCCAACATGGGCCGTCGAGGGACTGGCCGTGTGTTTTGAGGTTCTGCCTGATACCCTGGTCCACTACGACTACCCGAAGCTCCTCAGGTCGCAGGGGGTGACTCTGCACTGGTTCAACCCGGTGTCGTTTGAGCCTGAAAACATCCGGGAGCTTCTCACCAGCGGGACTCCTCTTCGAGCGTTCTACCCCATGGCCCGGTACATGGTCCTGTACCTGGCGGAGGAGTTCGGCTTCGATAGAATGATGGAGTACATGCTGGCTGTGCGCTCTCACGCCGGAAATGAATGGGACCGCGAGGATGAGGTGACCCGGGAGTTCTTCGGCATGACCCAGGCGGAGATACTCCGGGCCGCCCTGGAGGAACCCGTGGAAGTATCCGAAAGGCTGCTCCCGGACTACGTGGTATCCG
>PWUC01000236.1 GCA_003562655.1 Clostridia bacterium | reverse complement strand
GTAGCGTCGCGGAGGCGGCGGGTACTGTTTGCATCATCGGGTTCCACCGTGTCTTCTATCGGGGTCTTCCTCACCTTTTCGACTTAGATCAGGTCCTACGGCGTCCTCGCACGCTGCGGAGCCACCGCTGCAGCCCTTCACAAGCGGCCCTCAACTCCTCCTCAATAATCAGGGTGCGAAGTGTGCGATGCAGGTACCACAGGACACTGCGAGCGATCATGGCATTCTTCGCGGCGTTTCGACGATCCAGGCAGGACTCATGTTCTGAGTCAAAGACCACATGGAAATCCGTGATCCTCGTTACCGCCCATCGATCATGCAACAGGTTGCGGAACTATCTGCTGGACGCGTCGTCACACCGAGTGTGGTAACCATTGACTGTGCGCACGAAATCTCGATTAAGGGGAAGAAGACCGCGTGAGAACAAGGTACGTTGCTGCGATCATCGCACTGCTACTGGGTGGCTTCTATTATTGCAGCAACCGCCCGGTAGTAGACTATTACCACCTCAACTACACCCAGCCCCAGAATGAGCAGGCGATCGAGGAACTAGAGTTCCCGATCAAACTCCCCTCCTACCTGCCCGATCAGTTGACCATGCGCGGCGGCCTCATCCACGTCCGCAACGGCAAACACAGATCCTTCGAGACCAGGTATCTCGATTCGGACAACCGTGGCGGATTCGAGCTCTACGCTACAGAGGGCAGTATAGATGACGTTGATCTGGATCGCACCCAGGGCTTTGATTGGGATGAGAT
Source organism: Clostridia bacterium (assembly GCA_003562655.1). Next base: position 4,394 of record PWUC01000236.1, on the reverse strand, counting down.
TGCGATTAACGGTGAGAGCGGCTTCATCGGTCGAGGCCAGTCTGACTACCACCCGACAACGCAGATCATCTGGGAAACCGACTCCATAAGATACCAGATTCTCAGCCGCGAGCTGACCGAGGAGGAACTCATCAAGATAGCCCGGTCATTCCGGTAGAATGCGGAGCTCTCGGGACATCACAACAACCTGTTTGCTGGGAGCGTCCGGGCATTGCAGGATCGGGACCGTGCTGAACGCCCATCCCCCACCCCGCAGGCAACGACAGCCGCTTCAGTCGGCGCGGAGCATGGGCGAAAGAATCTCACATCCAGAAAAAGTGCCCGCCCCAGACGGCGAGCCAGGGCGAGCACGAGAAGGACCGGCCGACGCCTGGCCACGCCCTGGTATGACAATCACCCGTCGGTACCCGTATCGGTTCCCGGTTCTTCTTCCCGTCACCCGGTTCGCCACTCTCCTTTCGGAGCCCATCGCCCTACGTCAACGGGGATACGTGGCGTTTCCCTTCTCACCGGGCGCACACGTCCTATTGGTGGAACAAGATGCCGAAGCGGACCTCGCTCGGTTTGTTGAACTCCCCCTGCCGGTGATGCGGCGTGCGCATGCGGTCGCGCTTGATTACGTCCAGCCGATAGTAGAACTCCGGCAGTTGGGTCGCGGGGACGTCCTAGCGTAGGCTGGCGAATACATGGCTGACGCAGATCTCCAGGGGAAGATCCTCGACGCGCATCCGCAGGTGGATTTTGGGGCTGGAGGTGAGGTGCGTGCCGAAGACCTGGTATTCCAGCTCCACCCACTCGATCCGGCTGTCGTCGGGCGGTGCGACTCCCCGGAGAGACGTGGTCCTGCTGTCCATCTGACTGATGTGGTAGTAGTCCGCCTCGAAGGCGTTCTCATGCCACTCAATCCACCCGTCCCACTCACGGCGGTATAGCGATGTGTACCGCACGCCTCCGTGCTGAAGCGGATGTCGAAGCGCTCCCTTCCCGTGGTTGGCTTCAGGGTTGCCTCGTAAGAACCGAGGTTTACGTTGATCCACGATGTCTCGCCGAGGGCATCGAGGGCCTACGGCACGGCACGTACCGAGCTTGTTGCCGCCGACTCTGCTGGCGTCCGGTACCATGTAGAGCCATATCTGGTCCACCGGCGCCAGGCCCACCCCGTATACGTCCACCAGATCGTCGGAATCCGGCCAGGATTCGCATGGTCCCCAGGTCGAGGGACACCACCCCGGTGCGGCGGCATCCTCCGGAGTCAACCGCTCATCCAGTTGCTCCTGGACGAGCGACAGGAAACGACAGGACGAAAGGGTCAGGGCAAGGATCACCAGCATCAATAACGGCCAGGATTCTCTGTAAAGATGTCCTGCGCGGTTCGGGGAGTCTCATCGCCCGAGAACAGACGAAGTGCAGCCTACAGCAGTTCTAACCGGTGAAGATCTGCTCACCTCCCGCTTCCCGTGTCGGGCTACATCCTGAGGAACAGAATTGATAATCATCAGAATACCATTGCTGATCCGACAAACCCCCATCCCAAGGGGGTGGTTAGACTGTGAGTTTAGGGGTAGTATTGGGGTAGGTGGAGCATGTGGGATAATTCGCCGTGAGGATCATCCCGTGAAGCACCTCACACATTATGAGGTACTTGCATAACGAAGGGTCATCACATGAACGAAAGTGAGAATAGATGGAGAAACCTGGGGTCCCTGGGCGGGCTGGGAATACTGGGCTGGACCCTGGTATTTCCCTTCTATGGTCCCCTGGCCAGCAGACTGCTGCAGGAACAGGCGGGCTGGGCGACTCATGCCTTCGTGTTGGGATTGGCTGTGGGGTATGCCCTTTGTGCCTGGCCTGGGCGACGCATTCTTCTTCCCGTCGGGGTTTCATCCCTGGTTGCCGTCATACTGGCAGCCGCTTCGTCGTTCAGCCCATGGATTTTCGTGACAGCTATTCTCATGATGCTTAGTGGAGTGGCTACGGCCGGCCCAACCCTGGCATGGGCAGCCTTCCTAGCAGAGACGAAGAAACGAATTCTCCCGTTTGTCGTAGGCGTGGTTGGTGCAAACCTGCTGTGCTATACTGCCACCGTTACCGTGGACAGTTTCGCCTGGAACTACGGCCTGGCGGCCATGGCGGCAGTATTGTTCATCTCGGTTTCCATGGCGCTGGACAGGGAAGACCCTGGGCTCACCGAGGATGCTCCCCAACCCTGGATCTTTCTCTGGCCGCTTCTGCTCTTCATCCTGGCTTCTAGTTATGTAGGAGGCCTCCTGTATGGTGCGATCATCCCGGCGGTGGAAGGATGGGCTGGGCTGGGATGGCTGAGCTTTTGGCCCTACATCCTCGCGTTCATCATTGCAGGGCTTCTTGCATCCCGGAGATATGAGTTGTTGCCCGCAGTGACCCTCAGCATCTACGGGCTGGCCCTCTTACCGCTAACCATGCTTGAACCTGGGGCAGTCGCTTTCCACTGGCTTGCCAGTTTCGTCAGCATCATGATCGGTGCTGCCTTTGCTGATGCTTTCATCTGGCTGGCACTCATATACCTGGCCAGCCAGGGTCATCCGAGGGTTATTGCGTCCGGCCTGGCATTGAATGTGCTGACGATCTGGGCTGTGAGCGTTCTTTCTGATCTTGCCCTTTTGAGATCCCCGGACCGTATGCCCATTGCTTCATTGCTCAGTGCAGCCCTCCTGTTCGTGCTCATTCCGATCATCATTGCCAGGCTTGCCCCCTCTCGACGCCCCGAACCGGTCGGAAGGCAACCGGCGGACTCGGTAGATATCCTGGAATGGGTATCCAGGCCCGAAATCGTAGCCACCCTCACTGACGCCGAGAAAAGAGTATGTGGATTGGTGTTGATGGGGAAGACGAACAGAGAAATCGCCGAGGCATTGTTCATTTCTATTAATACCGTGAAGTACCATGTCAGAAACGTATTGAGGAAGAGCAGCTGTGCCAATCGGAAAGCATTGACTGCCAAGCTCGTGCCGGACGGGATAGGCACTGCCTACGCCCTGCCATCGAAAAGCCTGGATCGGTGATTGCTTTCCTGGCCTGATGTGACAATGAAGGAGCCGGCGTTACCCGTCACTCCTCCGTCGCTGACCCCGTCTGCCGGGCGGATTCAAACGAGTTCACCAGTAACTCCCACTTTATCCGATCCGATTGTACCGGCCCTGAAGGATGGGCTGGCGTGAATTGATTGACCGTTGGCCCAACATGATCGCACTCATCATTGCAGGACTCCCAGCTTCCCGCAGGTGTACTGTTGCGGGCCGTGACTCTCACCACCTACCGGCCCGCATTCTTGCCGTTGGTCCTGCTGGAGTCAGCGACGGTAACACTGCGCTGGATCGCCAGCTTCGTCTGCATAATGGTGGGCCGCCTTCACTGATGCTTTCGTATGGCTGTCCCTAAGGCACCTGGCCAGCCGCGGATATCCAGGGGTCATCCCGGCGAGCCTGGCGCTGAATGTCTTCGTCATCTGGACTGTCAGTGTTCTTTTCCGATCTCGCCGTCCTGGGTTCTCCCGACCGTACGCCCGTCGCCAGATTGTTCCGTGCGGGACTTCTATTCGTACTCATTCGGCCGATCATTGCCAGGCTGGCCCCCTCCCGGACCACCCCGTGAAGCCAGCTCGTGCTGTGTCTCTGGGTGCACGACAGACTGTCAAATTTCGTTGGAATCCCCCGTCGAATACGAAAAGACGGGGGATTCATCCCTGGTGTAGGCCATCGCAAACCGTGGTACGAATATGCGTCGCAGTCGTTTTGTCGAATGCTCGTCTGGCTGTATTGCCGGTCAATCCCACCAGTCTTCTGCCAGCTGGAAGAAAAGCGAAATGTGGTCGCCCTCGTACTCCCCGGCTACCTCTGCTCCCGGCCACTCCATGATGCGGTCGACGATGTAAAAAGACGAAGTCCCCTGGTCGACGTGGTGATCCGCCGGCCAGTACGGCCGGATCCACTGGGTCCGATACCTGGCCATGACGAGCCCCTGGGTTTCCAGGTCCTCACCAAACCGGTCCACGTCTCCCCGGTAACCCGCTGGCGCACGAACACGTACCAGGGGAATGTCCCGGGCCGACCACATCCAGTCCTCAATGTAGACGTCGGATGTCCACATCTCCAGGTTCTTGCCGGGTCGACGGTAGCGGGCGTGATGACGTTCGCCCACTTCGATCCACTCAATCCGGTCCCTCTCGGCGGACACCTTACCCCGAACCCAGCCCTCGACGATGTAGGGGTCAAGGCGGGTCCTGGGATCGGGAACTACCTCTCGACTGTCCACGGCCTCAAAGAACTGCCCATCCCAGGTCAGATTCGCGAAACCCGCGTGATCCATGCCGGGGGCAAGCCCCAACCCACCCACGGGGTATTCGACGGGATCCCGGC
>PWUC01000154.1 GCA_003562655.1 Clostridia bacterium | reverse complement strand
CGTTTTTCAAGCCTACTACCTGCTGGAGCACATGACTGCCCTGGAGAACGTACTCTTCCCGCTTCAGTTTTCCACAATGAATCCAGCCGAACAGGTCGAAAGAGCGGAAATGCTGTTAGAAATGGTGGGATTGGCTGACCGAATGGGCCATTTTCCTCGGCAGCTCTCCGGAGGAGAAAAGCAGCGCGTTGCTGTTGCCCGATCACTCGCTAATGAGCCAGCGGTTTTGCTGGCCGACGAGCCCACCGGCAACCTCGATGCTGAATCCACAGAGTCTATCCTAGGTATCATGCATGACCTAAATAAAAGGCTAAGCCAAACAATCGTATCTGTGACTCATGATATGAGCGTTCTTGAGTACGCCACGCGTGCCTTGCACCTGGAGGCGGGAGAGATTGTTAGAATCGAGGATGACCTTCGATGAAGTTCGTCCTCATGGGCCTGAAGATGGCACGCCGCAGTTTCACCCGGAGTGTGCTTGCGGTATTGAGCATAGCTTTCGCCACAGTAACCCTCATAGCTGCTGGGCACCTTGCAATGGGGCGCCCCGGTCAAGCGGCGATGACTGCCCGGGCATTCATTGGCGGCGATATCATGGTGTTTCCCGACTCAATGGCGGTGGCTGATGCAAGTCTCCATCCAAATCCCGGTTGGCACTGGCGTCGTGCTGATTATGATAAAGAGCACTTACTAATCGAGCTGATGCCGTCGGCCGTTTCCACCGGCCTTATGATTGACACGAGACATCGAATAGACGATCTGTTTGAAGTGGGAGCAGCAATACTGGATCTTGAGGGTGTCACCGATGTTTATCCCGTGTACACCATGCCGGTGTTCTTGCGCCTACATGATGAGTTGGTACCTGCCAGTCTCCGTTCCCGGGTAATGCAGCAGGATGTCCGACTGGGGCTAAATGATTATGTTGTTTCCGGTCGGTATCTTTCCGAAAAGGGAGAAGCGGTACTGGAAAACTGGCGACCCGAGACGGAGTACGAAGGGCGTCGCCAGTTCGGCTATGATCGATTCGATGGACAGCGAATCTATTTGTCGATGGGGCAGCCCATTATCTCACACATCATGCCGCCTGTACCAGGGGAACAGCTACACCTTGAGATTCCGAGGTTCGATGGGTACTGGAATTTCACCGAGACAGAAGAGGCCGACCTTTCGGTGGTGGGATTAATCGAGCTGCCTACCAGATCTGTCCAGTGGAGTAATACCGTTATCGACTGGGTTGGGTTGATGAGGATCGCTGCCGAAAGGGATCGACCTCCCTCAAAATACGTGTCAGAGTATCGCTATTGGACAACACCACAAGTACAGGTAACCCATGAGACCTTCGAAGCACTTGCACAGGAGGCGGGTTGGGAGCCCGAACCATCGCTCCTGGCTGTATCCGTGCAGTCGCAGGCAATGGTGAATGCCTTGGTCGAGGAGATCCGGCGCGATCTCGCTGGCGGAACGGTCCTGGCGGTTGCCGACTGGTTTGACAACCACCCCATGGCTCCGGAGCCCCTGATGATGTTTCCCCCCAGCGACGTGCTTCGCTTAAGGCAGAGTGAGCCTCAATTCACCTCTGCAAGTTTCGCACCGCCACGGGTTGTGGTGGCCCTGATTACCTGGGCTGCGTACATCATGGGTGCCATGCTCTATGCAGGTACAGTTTATGTGATCTTCATGAAAAGGCGCACTGAACTGGCCTTGATGAAGGTGCTCGGTGCCCGCAATCGGCAGGTCGTTACGGCGGTCCTGACGGAGATGGTTACCCTGGGGATCGCCGGGGCACTTATCGGTCTCGTGGTGATGGCCCCGGTTGTGCTCTGGCAGCTGGGGACGGCTGCTCCCTCAACTGCGGAACTCGTACGAATGGTAGCTGAACTCGGTGGGCACGTACTTGCAGTTGCCGTATTGGTCTGTGCCTTGTTCGGCGCAGTGCCCGCGTACCTTCTCGTGTCGCGCGCCGCCGAAGAGTCCCTGGCAGGGGGAGGAGGGTAACCCGTGAAGAACACCGGAAGGGGAAGACTATGGGTTTTTGGAAGGCACCTGCAACGGCATTGGGGTGAGAGCGCGATTATCTTCGTTGTGCTTCTCTCGGGCTTTCTGTTCTATGCATTCTACGGGTCATGGTCTGAGGCGACAGTCTCGACTGCAGATGTTGACATAGCGCCTCTCAGAATTCCTTCAGATATCATTTTGGAAGTAGATCACTGGGCTCTGGGCGTTGAAGCCCCCGACCTTTCACCATCGCAGTATATCACCGAATCATATTTGCATCAGGGTTTCAAGGAGCATGAGCTTTGGACCCGGCTTCCGACAGCCTACCGCCCAACCGTTCTTCCCCCTCTGGTGGAGTCATCGGTTGAGGGAATCAGCCTTCCAGTGATGTCGCAAGGGGGGACGGTGATCATGTGGGGGCTTCCCAACGTACCCGAGCAGTTAGAAGCATCGCTTCAGCTCATCGATGGGAGATGGCCTGAGAATCATTCAGAGATTGCCGTACACGTGGGTTTTGCCTCCCGTACCGGTCTTATTCAGGGGGAGGAGACAGAGCTGGTAGGACAACGGGTCCTTTCAGGGGAGGGGCTCCGCCTATCAGTTGAAGTCGTGGGGAGTTTTCAGGGTGATTACGACGTCTTTCCGGAAATCATCACCACAGTGAGCACTGCGACCCGGTTAACAGGAACTGATTCCGGCAATCTGCTGCTTCTCTGGTCGGAGGAGGTAGAGCCAGTTGAGGTTCATTCTCCCGTTACGGGCGAGACCACGTCTTACGAGTTGCCCCAGCTGCCTGATCTCCTCCTTGGCATGCGTTGGGGAACGCGCGCACCAACTGTCGGCTCGTTTATCGAGGCTGACCTGTTTTCCAGTGCTGTGGCCGCGGGGAGAATCCTGCCTTACGGCATCATGGTGGAGGGCAGGGCGCGCGTTGATGGTAGTGAAGAGATGGGCCTTCGGGGCATGTACACGCGCCTCGGCGGCCGCCTCGCTTCTGTCACCATGATGATATTCCTCCTTCAAGCGGTCGCCCTCACCGTCATCCTGTCAATTGTTGTAGTGGACCAGCAACGGGCTTTTGGAACTTACAAGGTACTGGGGGTATCGCCGGGACAGGTATCACTCGTCTACTTCTTACAGGTGGTATTGACAGGTGTACTCGCTGGCGTCTCGGGAATAATCATTTTCAGGTTATTGGCTCCGGCATTTGGTGACGTGGTCGGCTTCGAGCTGCGCATGCCGGGCCGAAGCATGGTGCTCTGGTACATCGCAATCCTCGCCATGTCTTTATGGTGTGGTCATCTAGCCAGGTCACTTTTCGAGACAACGGAAATTGACTCCCTGCTTCGCGAGAACTACGAGTTCGACTGGTGGAGCCTGGTGAGGATGAAGGGGGTTCGGCCCGAGTTGTACAGTCGATAGAGACACGCACGGCCCCAAGCCCCATCTGGCGGGCGGTTGAGGGGGGCCAGGCGGGCGCACGTGTATCTCTAGGTGCAGCTATTTTCTGCTAGTGTGGATGTTTGTGACTCTCGGAGGTTCTTTGATGTTCAGTGCCCGGAAGATTGTCCTCACCGCTGCCCCCTACGGTGTTTCTGAAGGCGAGTTGCAAGGAGGAATGGGGGTTCGTGGCCCTTCGCGGCCACCTTTTCGTATGTCAGCGACCGTGCTTAATGGGTATCGCATACTCCTCGGCAAATCGCACTTTCAGCATGACCTCAGTCGGTGCCACTTCCAGCTTCTCGATCAGCAACCCCATGAGTTCCTTGCGCTCTTCGAGAGTGGCTTCCTCCCATAGCGACGCGAACTTGGACAGCGCCTCCTTCACCTGTTCAAACTCCACCTCGGCCCGTTCTCCGGCCTCGCACTTCTGGAGTATCTCATCCCGTCTCGACTCCAGCCGTTCCTGTTTCCCCATAAGTTTCTCGTTCCTAGCTGCAAACTGGTCCTCGGTGATAAGGCCCCTATCCAGTCTATCCGCCCACCGGTTGAAAGTCTCACCGATGTTCTCCAGCTCCGACTGTACCTTGTCCAGTTCATCGCGGAGGGGACCGAGGTCATCCTCGAGCATCTCATCCAATTCATCAAATGCCATGTTTTGTATCACTTCACCCTTTACGATTTCCATGACCCTATCCAGAACCGCATTATCCACTCGATAGTCTACTTTTCGGAAACCGGGGCAGGCGCCTTCACCAACAAGGGTGTTACCCATGCACTCGTAAGATTTTGAGTTCTTGCTCTTATAGTGGGTCCGAAGAGTTCTCCCGCAGGTGGCACATTTCGCTATTCCAGCCAGTAACAGCTGTGAGTACCTTCGGCGTGGATGAACCTTCTGCTTCTGAGTCAGTTTCCTGTGGACTTCATCAAATAACTCCTCATCGACAATGGCCTCGTGCTCGCCGTCCACCTCGAAGTCGTCGTTGTAGCGGATGACCCCCTTATACACCGGATTGCTCAAGATCCACCACGTAGTGTTATGGCCGAATTGGCTACCGCTCTTGGTCCGCAACCCTTGAGCATTGAGTCTACGGGCGATCTTCCGGATGCCCAGGGACTCGTTCTTATAGTAGCGGAAGATGTCCCGCACCACCTCGGCTTCCTCCGGATTGATCACGAGACGCTTATGGGTCCTGTCATAGTCGTACCCGAAGGGAGCCGGACCAGTGGGCCACTTTCCCTTTTTCGCCCGCTGTTCGAGTCCAGCCTTGACGTTCTCGGCTATGGTCTCACGGGTGAGATGCGCGAACACCGCCATGACTCCCAGCATAGCCCTGCCCATGGGGGAAGTGGTGTCGAGGTTCTCCGTTAGGGAGACGAGATCCACTCCGTGCTCCTGGGTGAGGTCGATGAAGTCGTAAATGTCCCCGACGTTCCTACTGAGGCGGTCGAGCTTATGGACCGTGACCACGTCGATGTTGCCCCGTTTGATCTCTCGGACCAGCTCCTGAAAGCCGGGGCGGTCCTCAGTACTCTTACCCGAGCCCACGTCCTTTCTGACCTTGATGAGTGCCCAGTTCTTCTCCTGGACTCGGAGCCGAGCCTTCTCCTCCTGATAGTCAAGGGAGTGATGGTCCTCTGTGCCCTGCTCCTCCGCGGACACTTGGCAATAGACGAATACCCTTCTGCTGTTTCCGTACATCCCTTTTCCCCCTCAAGATAATCTTATCTTATTGGGGGTATTTGTGTCTATAATCCGTATGATTCAGGACCACACCCATACAGGGCTTCGCACACAGCTTCCACCGTCAAAACTCCGTGTGTTCAGCCGTGAAAAAGGGGGCAGCTGGGTCAGGAGCCTCCTGCATGCGGTTCTCATCCTTACTGGTCAAGAGCTCGCCTAAAGCTTCCTGCAGACCCCACCTCCCGGTGGACACCCCGGCACAAAACAAATGGTCGCCACTGTCGGGCCTACAGCGGGCTCACACCACCAGACCATCGCCTATGCCCGACGCAACACGAAGCCGGTCACGTCCGAGGACGGAACCGGCTTTATTGTCCGTTATACCTGCCTTATGTGACTCTTAGAAGATCGAGGAGTTGGGTCCCAGCTTCTTCACATCGACTGCCTGTAGCCCTTTGGGGGTCTCGACCACTTCAAAAGACACCCGTTCGTTTTCCTCAAGGGTCTTGAAACCCTCACCCGCGATCTCCGAATAATGAACAAACACATCTTCCCCGTCCTCGCGCTCGACGAAACCGAAACCCTTGCTGCCGTCAAACCACTTCACTGTACCTTCAGCCACCTAAATTGTACCTCCATGAGGTCGAGTCACTGCCTTCCCTGCTAGTCCGCTGTTGGGAAGGATGAAGCACGGCAGTGCTCCCCGTAGTCTTGTTTGTCGTCCAGAGGATCGACAGTGCGCATCTTTGCGCCTCACCCTGATACAGCACCTTCTTACTATACCTCATTAACCGGAAGATGTAAAATGCTCCCGTGGCCAAGGTTGCTCAGTAAGCGGGAGGTTCCTCTGCATTTGGGTTGGCAGGAACGCAGCCACCGCAGCGGTGAAGACATAGAAGGGACTCGCTGCTCCTTCCGAAAATGGTGCTTCATTATTCCCGCTTCCGAGGAGGTAGTCACATGTCCTAGCTGAGCACAGTTCGCATCCCTTCCGTCGAGACGTGGTTGAGAATGCTCCGGCTGCAGGGTGAGTCAGCTTCGGGTGGTTGTGCGGCCGGATCGGAGGTTCAAACCCGGGTGTGGTGCTCGTGACTCAGAGGTCAAAAGGATCTGGCAGCGCGAGATCCGGGAGAGGGATACTCCATGGGGCTATTTCGTTGGGCAAAGGTGACTGTACAGCACCGCAGGGTGAGTTGTCAGTAAGCTCAGGGTGCAGGATCCCGATGCCTGTGATCAGCTCGGGTGACCCGGCGCTTTGTCCAGATGATCGCAGATCCATGCTTGCGCTGTGTACCGTTGTACAGCATCACCATCTCAACTTGAATGCAATTCACAAGGTGGCACTGCAGCAGGATTGTCCACAAACAGGTGCACGACTCGTGATCGCTGCAGCGAGCCATCTGGATCACGACCTCGCAGGCAAGCTGCGCCCAGCAAGATAGACCGTCTGGCCCCCGCATCGTCAGTTCAAAACAGGGGTATGACCGCCGCACAAGTGGTTCCGCCCGGGCGGCCCGCGACGCCATGCCCTCGCATGCATTACTGCGACGCCCTTTCGCTGTGAGGCCCACGGCAACATCCCCACCGCAAGGAACCCCAACACGATCAAGAGCTATCTCGTCGATCCCGGACGGCCCGGAAGCCGGAGATGATGTCGAGGAGCTCCCCGGTGATGGCGGTCTGTCGCTCACCCTGGAAGACCCTCTTCAGCTGATCGAGGCGCTCGTCGATGTTCTTCTCGGCAGCCTGCATTGCCGCCAGGCGACTGGCATTCTCGGCGGCCAGGGAAAGGGCGCAGGCCCGGTACAGGGAGACGAAGAAGTACTGGCGCAGAAGGGCCGACAGGAGCTGGTCCGGCTGCATGGTGAAGGTGGGCAGGGAGCGCGACTGCCACGCGACCCTCCTCCTGTGCAGATCGGCAGCGCGGACCGGAAGCATTGTCTCGCCGCTGGAGCGGAATCCTCCAGCCTCGGGGCGATTATACAGAAGCAAAACCCGCTCCACTCCCTCCCGGGAGCGCCACTGTTCGATCCTCTCCAGCAGCAGCTGGACGAAGGACGTAATGCCGCCGATGGAAGTGGGCATGCCGAAGATGTCCGCCGGGGAAATGCCCGCAGCCCTCACCCGGTTTGCAATCTGCTCGCCGGCTGCGGCCATGAGACGGTCCTCCGGACGCACGGCGTCATTCCGCTCCTGTTGGGCCCAGTAGCCCTCCAGCGCATAGGAGACAATCTGCTCGTTAAACCGGCCGACGAGGCCGTAGTCGGAACCGAAAACCAGCACGAGCGAGGGTCGGCCCTCATCAAAGTCGGGGTCTGCGGGAACCTCCGCGTGCGATGAAAGGACAACGGAGAGGCCCAGCTGCACGGTGTGGAAGTAGTCATCGAGGGATTCGGCCGCCCTTTCATACTGGCGCAGGCTGGTGGCAGCCAGGGCCTTCATCGTCCGCACAATTGAGGAGAGGTCCTCGCCGCTGGCGATCTGCTTTTGCAGGATTTCCAGGGTCTCGCTCAGGGCCCATCCCCCCCGCCATTCTCTCTCGTCTCCGCATCGCCGACAGCCCCCGTTTCCGCCTCGTTCAGGGGTTCGAGAGCCCGCCGGGCGGCATCCATAATGGCGGCCCGGTCACCTCCGGTGAGCTCTTCCCCGTCTTCAATCCTCCTGCAGATCTCGGGGAGCGCCCCGGTCACCGCCTCTCTCACCCGGACCTCGGCCCGGGGAATGTCCTCCACCTCCACCGCATCAAAGAGCCCCTCCGTGACCGCCAACAGAACGGCAATCTGCTCGGGGATGCTCCGCGGCTGCAGTTCGGGCTGGGTCAACACCTTTCGGACCCGACGGCCTCGCTCAATGGTGTCGCGCGTCTTCTGATCCAGGCGGGTGCCGAAGCGGGAGAACATCTCCAGCTCCTCGAACTGGGTGTAGGAGAGGCGCAGGTCGCCCGTCACCGCGCGGTACGCGGGCAGCTGGGTCTTCCCGCCGACCCGCGAGACAGATTTGCCGACATCGACGGCAGGCAGGTGGTTTCGCCGGAAAAGCTCGGGCGAAAGGTAGATCTGCCCGTCCGTGATAGAGATCAGGTTGGTCGGAATGTAGGCCGAGATGTTCTGGGCCTGGGTCTCGATGATCGGCAGGGCGGTCAGTGACCCGCCGCCGTATTCCTTCCGCAGGTGGGTGGACCGCTCCAGCAGGCGCGAGTGCAGGTAGAAAATGTCGCCGGGATAGGCCTCGCGACCGGGAGGCCGCTCCAGCAGGAGCGAGATCTCGCGGTAGGCCCGGGCGTGGCGGGTAAGGTCGTCGTAGATGATCAACACATCGTGTCCCCGCTCCATGAAATACTCCCCGATGGTGGTGGCTGCAAAGGGCGAGATGAGACGCAGGCCCGGCGGGCCGTCGCCGGAGGCGGCCACCACCACAGAATACGCTCTGGCTCCATGGGCACCCAGCTGGCCGATGAATCGGGCCAGGTCCGCCCCCTGCTGGCCGATGGAACAGTAGACACAGATCACATCCCGGCCGGCCTGGTTGATGATCGCATCCAGGGCGATGGACGTCTTGCCTATCTGACGGTCCCCCAGGATCAGCTCGCGCTGGCCGCGGCCGACGGGAATCAGGGCGTCGACCACCTTCAGGCCGGTCTGAAGAGGCTCGGTGACCGGGGCGCGCGCCGTGATCGGCGGTGCGTCCCGTTCAACGGGCCACCGCTCCTCAAAACGCACCGGGCCGCGACCGTCGAGTGGTCGCGCCGCGGTGTCAATGACCCGGCCGAGCAGTCCCTCGCCGACGGGAATGTCGACCTCCCGACCGGTGCGACGCACCCGGTCGCCGGCGGAGATGTGCTCGGCACCGCCTAGCATGATCACCCCCACCCGTCCCGGGTCGAGGTTGAAGGCCATGCCGGTCACCCCGCCGGGGAACTCGACCAGCTCCTCGGCGCCCACCCCGGGCAGCCCCCCCACGATGGCGATCCCACTGCCAATGGACAGGACGGTGCCGCTCTCCTGCACCCTCGGCCCGGCCGGCGCCTCGAGCAGCGCCCTCTGCACCGCCCCCTCGGCCCCGTCGACGGCCCGCTGCAGTACAAAAAGCAGCGGATTATCCTCCCCCTTCGGTCGGGTCACCGCTGGACACCTCCTCGGTCCCCTCAGCAGCGGGCGCCTGATCCAGTTCCTTCAGGATCTTCTCCTGCACACCATCAAGGTAACCGTCGACACTCCAGGCCACCCGGTAGCCCCCGGCCTCGAGTTCCAGGCCGCACACCAGGGAGGGGTCCGTCTCGTGCGAAATCTTCAGATCGGCGTCGGCGGGCCCGGGCAGCATCCTCCGGAGGCTCATTTCGAGCGCCCTGACCTTCTCCCCGGGCGCCTCGAAGGCAGTGCGCAGGGTGATCCGGTTCGAATCCGAAACCAGGGCCTCCAACAGCTTCGAGCGCTCCTCCTCGGGCAGTTCTTCAATCCTCTTGAGGAAGAGATCCCAGGTGAGGCCCTCGAGGCAGGCGTCAGCCAGATCGTGCAGGCAGCGGCGGGCGATGGAACAGGCCTGCTGCCCGATTCGCCGGCGCAGTTCATCGATGAAGCTCTCCCTCTCACGCTCGAGGGCCTCCTGCCAGCTGCGTCTCCTTCCGTCTACCTCGCTGCGAGCCTCCTCGAGAAGCTCACCCCTCTGCGCCTCGACCGAGGCGCGAGCCCGCTCCAGGAACGCCTCCTCCTGCCGCTGGAGGGTTCGCGTCTTCCTGTGGTAGGCGCGGACCTTCTCCCCGGCTTTTAGCATCCGGGCCGCCGCCTCGTTCTCCCGCTCGACGATCTTTGTCTCGCGCTCATCCATGGTCTCGATGATGGGTCCGTAGAGAAAGTGACGCAACAAGAACACCAGGATCAGGAAGTTTATCATCTGAAATATGATGGTATACCCATCAATGATCATCGTCTTTATCCCCCGTAAGAGGCTTCATGTGCCCGTGCTCACTGCTGCAGCAGGTAGTTCCAGAAAGGGTTGGCGAAAATCAGGATCATGGTCACCACGAAACAGTAGATGGCCGTCGATTCGATCATGGCGAGGCCGACAAAGAGGGTGCGAGTGATGTTGTTGGCCTCATCGGGCTGCTGGGCTATGGAGCTCAGGGCCTGCGAGACGGCACGCCCCTGGCCGAGGGCCGGCCCGAGGGAACCGAAGGCGATGGTCAGCCCGGCGGTGACGATGGAAACGATGCCCACCAGAGTCAGGTTGTCCATGTCATCTCTCCCCTCTACTCTTTTCTCGTTCCTCGTGCGCCCGGCTGGCCGACGCAATGTAGACCATGGCCAGGATGGCGAAAATATACGCCTGGATCAGGCCGGTGAGCAGCCCCAGGGCCTGCATGATCACCGGGAAGATCAGCGGAGTGATCGTGAGCAGGATGGCGACGATGATGGTGCCGCTCATCATATTGCCGTACAGACGGACCGCCAGGGCCAGGGTGCGGCTGAGTTCACCGATAACGTTGAAGGGCAGCATCAGGAAGGTCGGCTGTACATACTGCTTCAGGTAGTCCATGACCCCCTGCTGGGCGATGCCAAACACCGGCACGGCGATGAAGACGCAGATGGCCAGGGCCGCCGTCGTCGACAGAGAACTGGTCGGGGGGATATAGCCGGGGACCATGCCCAGGACATTGGATATGGCAATGAAGATGAAGAGGGTGCCTACGAAGGCCAGATACGGCCCCGGATCCTGGCGACTCACCTCGCGAATCTGGTCCCTGATCCCCGTTACCAGCACCTCGAGCAGGTTCTGCCAGCGGGAGAGGCTCCCCTCGCTGGTCAGCCTCCGGGTCACCATCCAGGACCCGAGGGTCAACAGGAGCATGACCAGCCAGGTGAAGAAGATGGTGGCGTTGATCACGAGTGGGCCCCACTCGAAGAGGATGATCTCGTCCGGGTTGATGGTCAAGGTCTCAGCGAGCCTCCTTTCATGTCCCGCGCTCCGGTTTCAGATGATGGGTCAGGAGGGTCCTGGCAGCGAGAAAACCGATCAGCGCCGGCAGGAGATAATGCCAGCCGGCCATCAGCAGTAGGTAAAAGCCACCCATGACGATGGCCGCGCGCAGGGCGAGGCTGGCCGCAAGGAGCAGGTGGGGCCGCTCGCTGCCCGCTATCCTCTGCACCGTCCACCAGAGACCGCCAAAAAACACCATGCCCAGTAGCACTCCGGCCATAAGCGACAAAACGATATATGCCCAATGCAAGCCCGCAGTATCCTCCCTCATGCCTTTTCGTCTCTGCCCTCGGGCCCCGGGCGCCCCCACCAAACCTCTCCGCCTCATGATGTGCCGGGTGCCGGGCAGATTGGCGGTGCCTGGGCCGCAGCCGAACCCCTACTGTGATGGCCATCAACCCCGCGGTACCGTCGCATGGCCCACGGTGGGACGCGGTGACGGTCGCTCCTCAGTCCTAGTCGTCCTCTTCATCGTCCAGGTAACTCTCCCGGCGGACCCAATACCAGGCATTCACGCAGCCGAGAATCAGGCCGATGAAAAACAGCGTCAGGGTCCAGGAATAGGGGCCCGGCCAGGTGCGGTCCATCCACATGCCGACGACGATGCCGATCAGGGTGGTGAGGGCCACCGTCCAGCCGACCATCCCAAACATGCCGATCCCAAACCACACGCCGCGGTCGCGGGTGCGGCGGGCCCGGATGCGTCGGTGCGCCTTCCTGCCGACGGTTCCGGGAAGATCTTCATCTCTTCCCTCCCGTTCCCGATCTTCGTCCCTGCCGCTCATGACCGCTCTCCTCCCAGGCGAGTGAAGCGCCGCAGGGTGTCAACTTCGAGGCGGGTCATCACCAACCGCGCCTTTCTCTCGCCCTCAGTGAGGACCTTCAGCTGGTTCTCGACCAGATCCTGCAGGTGCCCCAGGTCGTCCCCGAGCACGCCCTGGGGCGAAGAGATGTAGACCCAGTCGCCCTGTTTGACCAGAATGCCTTCATCAAGGGCAAGAAAGTGTTCCCGGCCGGCGGGCATTACGTAGGAGACGATGCCGGGAACCAGGGCGGTCACAAAATCAATGTGGCGGGGAAGCAGGGTGAATGAGCCGTTTTTCGCCTCTGCGGTGACCTTCTTCACTTCCTCTTCCAGCAAGACCTCTGCCGGAAGCAAGACTTTCAGTTTCACCCTGCACCTCCTCTAGGGCTCACTGGCGACGTCCGCCTCGTCATCCAACGGCTCCTGGGCGCCGCCGGCCCGGGACTCGATTTCGTCGATGCTGCCCAGCATGTACAGATCCCCCTCGGGGCGATCAGCGAACTCATCATTCAGGATCCGCTCGCAGCCGTCGATGGCATCCTGGAGATCGACCACCCTGCCGCTGTGTCCGGTAAACTGTTCAGTGGTGACAAAGGGCTGGGTGAGAAAGCGCTCCAGGCGGCGGGCGCGGTTGACCACCCGGCGGTCCTGGACGGACAGCTCTTCCAGCCCGAGCATGGCGATGATGTCCCGGAGTTCCTCGTACTGGGCCAGGGTGCCCCGAACTTCCTGAGCCACGGCATAATGCCTTTCGCCCACTACCCGCGGCGTGAGTATCTTAGACCAGGAACGCAGGGGGTCCATCGCCGGATACAGTCCCTCGCTGGCCCGCTTGCGCGAAAGCATGATCGAGGCCGACAGGTGGGCGAAGGTGTGGGTGGCGGAGGGATCGGTGAAGTCGTCCGCCGGCACGTAGATGGCCTGGATCGACGTGATCGCCCCGGTGGCGGTGTTCGAAATTCGCTCCTGCAATCCGGCGATCTCTGTTGCAAGGGTCGGCTGGTAACCTACACGGGACGGCATCTTCCCGAGGAGGCCCGAAACCTCCGAGCCGGCCTGGACGAACCGGAATATGTTGTCGATCAGGAGCAGGACGTCCTGCTGCGCCTCATCCCGGAAGTGTTCCGCCATGGTCAGGGCTGAATGCCCCACCAGGTAGCGGGCACCGGGGGGCTCATTCATCTGACCGAAGACCATAACCGTGTCGTCTAGGACACCTGCCTGCTGGATGTCGCGGTAGAGTTCCTCCGCCTCCCGGGAACGCTCGCCGATGCCGCAGAAAATGCTCACACCACGATGCTTGCCCACCGTGTTGCTGATCAGCTCCGTGATCAGAACGGTCTTCCCCACCCCGGCGCCGCCTACAAGGCCGGCCTTGCCGCCGCGCTCCAGGGGGCTGAGCAGGTCGATGGCCTTGATTCCCGTCTCAAACACCTCCGAGACAGTGACCCGGCGCGAGATCGGCGATGACCCCTGATGAATGCCCCTTCTCTGCACACCGACCAGGGGCCCCTTCCCGTCGATGGTATCCTCGAAGTTGAACATCCGCCCCAGGATCGCGTCGCCGACCGGGATGCGGATCATGTCGCGGGTGTCAATGACCGGATCGCCCCGGCAGAGACTCCTGGTCGGGGACAGCGCAATGCCGCGGGCGATCCCGCCCTCGTGATGGGAGACCACCTAGATCACGATGTCGCCTCCCGGACCGGCGTTGAGCCGCGTATGCAGCGGGGGAAGCCGCGTCGAAAAGCGGACGTCGACCACACTACCGCGCACCGAAGACACCGTACCGGTGGGCTTTTCCTCGGCGCGGACACCTGCGAGTCCATCTGTCGGCATGATCACTGCTCCCTGTCGTGGAGGTGCGTGGGTTGCCGTAGTCCGACATCGTGACAGCGAAAGGCTCGTCCTCATCCTGGCAGCCGCGACTGGCACAGGCCCATTATATCAGGGAGAAATTCCGACCGGCAATTCGGTTCGACCCGGACCATTTTCGGTCCAATGACTCACCCGTGTTTGCCGGGCCTGAAACCGTCACAACACCCGGGCCAGACCGGGAAACTCCGAGTTGAGAAACCGGGGCATCTTCCGGATCCCCGGGCCGCAGGACCTGTCAATCGCAGCTGTCGGTCCAGAGGACAGCCGGACCCGCTCAAGCGTCCGGCTGCCTGGCGAATTCCATTGCAACCCGAGGATGATCCGGTGCAGCGACCTCCACCTGCGCCCATTTCCAGGGCAGACAACGATCCCTACAGCAGACAGTTGAACAGGAGCTTGTAGGTTCCGTGGGTCTGCGCCCGGTGCTGACACCGAAAGCCGATCAGCACCACATCCCCCTCATCCTTGCTGACACACAGCATGGCCGCCCTGCGGGCAATCTTGTCCTCCCCGACGAGTCTGCCGCTCTGCAACAGGTTCTCCCGGGGATACCTCGCAATCACCTGGTACTTCTCCGCATGGATCGGCTCGTGAATCTCGAAGGCAGCACTGTCCCAGCTGAACACCAGGGAATCCTCTGGCATCCCATACCCCAGGGGATGAACAGAATCAACCTCGCAGTGCAGGGTGGATCCGTGCGTGTAGTACTCCTTCGGTTTCATGCCGGCCACAGCATTCTCCAGCCTGAGGTCACAGGCTTCGGCTGCCACCGACCACGCCTGGTCAAGGGCAATGAGTCTTCCCCCGGTCCGCACAAACTCCCCGAGGGCTTTCACTCCCTCCTCACCCATGCCGCTGCGGTATTCTGGCGGAACCGTCTCCGCGAACCACTTCAGGTGACGCGCCCTGGCCTCGTTTCCGGCCCTCTTTACGTCCACAATCATGTACTCAGGGTCACTCGGTATGATGATCACGTCAAACCGATCGCTCAGCGATCCCTCCCTGATGTCATCATCCATGAGCGTTGTGTAGGGAAATCCAAACTCATCGAACACAAAGCGGGTCCATCCCTCGTCGGCATTCCCGCCCCAGTACCGTTGGTATATGCCGATGCGACGGGACTTCACCGCCTCCATGGCCACATCAGGCTCCGAGGGAAGCCCATAGAAGGATACACCAAGATCCGCAGCGATCCCGTCCAGGACCTCGTCCATCCCGTCCCCAGCAGTGACCACGAAGGAACCGCGGGGGAAGGTCACCCCCTGAACCTCCAGGGGTTCTTCCGTCCTGAAGACCTGCCGGTCGTCCCGCAGTAGGCAGTTGACTGCCGCGTAGGCGTCATTCAGCCGTCCGTCGAAGATGCAGCCGCAGGAGGAGGAGAACACCTCTGCACCCGCGGGGCGGACGCGGGGCACGGCGGCAAATTCACCCTCAAATTCGCCCTCCACCGGGGTCACCGTCACCCCCATGTACTCGGCGACGGTGTCCGATGCCGTGTCAAAGACCACAGGTGATCCGTCGGGCTGGCGCGTCCAGTAGCTGTCCGGGTAGATGGTTCTGCCCAGCAGCGTCCTGATCAGGCCCATCTTCGGTTGGGCCAGCAGTACGACGTAGGTACCCCCTGGATAGACCCGTCCCCCGGCCTCAAAGGCGTTCTCGCTTCTCTTCACCTCGATCCCCTGGTTCAACAGTATCTGAACGAGCTTGTCCCTGGTCAGTGGGTCATGCTGCCGGTCATCGATGACGTAAGCGTACAGATCCGACTCCCGCGCACGTTCAGTCTGACGCCTGGCCTTGAGGTAGGCATTGTAAAGGACCGTCTCCCGGTAATGAGCGCACAGGTCCAGCAGGGCCCAGGCGGAGATCTTCTTCTGCTCCACTATGTCCCGAAGACGCCACCAACCGCCCTCCCAGGGGTTGGGGAAATTTGTCTGGGCCTCGTAATCGGGCATGGTCCTGGGACTCGCACCCCTGAGCTGACCGGGATGGATGTACATCGGAGAGGCCAGCTTTGCGCTGGCGGACTCAGTCAACATCCCGGCGATGTTGTGATGCGCCGTGATCCAGTGAAAACCCAGGTGCCCCCAGCCGGGGAACTGGGCTGCATTGAGGATTCCCTTCTTGCCGTGCTCCTCCAGCTTATAGGCCATGTAGGCCCCCAACCATGAATGCTCCCGCCAGATCAGCGGATCCGCGTTGGGATGGATGGGGTCACAGTAGGGAGCCACATAGAACCGGGCCCCGTAGCTGCCCATGTGGTGATGATCCTGGTATGCCTGGGGTTTCCACTGCCGGAACAGGATCTGACCCACGTATTGGGACTCGGGTATGTTGAGCATGAAAGCATCGCGGTTGTTGTCGTGCCCGGCGTACTTGTGATAGAGCTGCGGCAGACGGCAGCCCTCGTATTCCGTGCCCAGGTACTTCTCGTACCAGTCGGCAACCATCAGCTGCCCATCGGGGTTGAAGCAGGGCACCATGAGGAAGATGACATTCTCCAGTATTCGCAGGGTATCCTCAGAGCTGTCAGACAGAAGGTCGTGGGCCAGTTCCGGGGCCATCTGTGTGCCGCCGATCTCCGTTGCATGCATGCTCATGGTCTGGCATACGACGGCCCTGCCCTCCCTGGTCAGTTCCTGTACCGCCTCCTCTGTAAGTCCCTCCGGATCACTGATCCGGGCGTTGATCCGGCGCAGATGATCCAGGTTCGCCAGATTATCAGGCGAGGAGATGATGGTCAGAAGAAAGGGATTCCCCTCCGTCGTCTCCCCCATGTTGATGACCTTCATCCGGTTAGACTCAGACTCCAGGCGGTAGAAGTAGTCCACTATGTCGTCCCAGCGGGCGATCTTCCGATCACTCCCCAGTTGATAGCCAAAATGCTCCTCAGGCGATGTCAGCAAATTCATAGAACATCTTCCCTTCCATTGTCGCGGGGGAATCCCCACCTGTCGCGGGGATGCCCCGATACGGTCTCTTTTGACACAGCGGGACAATTACCTGCAAGGGCCGTGGGCAGAACCTCATACCGCCGGCCTCAGTGGGCACGATAGTCAACGGGGCGTGTGACATGGAATTTGTGCCGCGAAGAGTCTACTTCGAAGAAGAGGCCCTTGAACACCCCCGGGGCAGAAGAATCCTGGACCGTCTGCGGGAGGAGGGGATCACCGACATAAGGAGTACGGGATCCCACAACCGGGTCACCGGCATTCCGGGTGCCACTGCGCAGCAGGCCTACCGCGAGGGAAAGGGAACCCTGGTCGTGGGAATCAAGGAATCCCTGCAGTTTCAGCCGTGCAGACCCTCTGCCCACTACCAGCTGCCCCTGGTCACGGGCTGTCCAGGCATGTGTCAGTACTGCTACCTCAACACCCGTTTCGGCAAGAAACCCTACGTGAGAGTCTATGTGAACACCGAAGAGATCCTGGACAGGGCGGGCCGGTATGTAGATGAGCGCCGGCCGGCGGAAACATCCTTCGAGGGTTCTGCGACCTCGGACCCCCTTCCCGTCGAAAGATATACCGGTTCGTTGGCCCGGGCAGTGGAGTTCGCAGCTGCGACTCCCTCGGCCCGATTCCGCTTCGTCACCAAGTACACCGGGGTGGGTCCCCTCCTGGACGTCGAGCACGCGGGCCGCACCCATTTCCGGTTCAGCATCAACACCGAGGACGTCATCAGGCGTTTTGAGCACCGGACCCCCTCCCTTCATCAGCGCCTCGACGCTGCACGCAAGGTGCAGGCCGCGGGCTATCCCCTGGGCTTTCTCATCGCTCCCATCATGGTCGAAAGGGACTGGCAGCAGAACTACCGGACGATGTTGGAGACACTGGGCGACCAGGTGCCCGGTCCCTTCACCGCAGAACTCATAACCCACCGGTACACCGAATCCGCCCGGAAACAGATACTCGAGGTGTTCCCCGGCACCGATCTGGACATGGACGACGAGTGTCGGCAGTACCGATACGGTCAGTTCGGATATGGAAAATATGTCTACACCCGCCCGGTGATGCAGCAGGTCGAGGAATGGTTCAGAGAGAGCATTCACAAGCTGCTGCCCGATGCCTCAGTGGAGTACTTCGTGTGATGGTGGTGCTGCACCACCAGATGGCAGTGAGAGAAAAGTTCCACCCTCTCAGCTCCCGAGAGCCCGTTCACCCCCGTCCACAGCGCCCCCGTCGGCGACGGCGACGGCGGCCACCTGGGGCAGCGCGCACCACATCCTCACTGCCGCACTGTGAACACAGGACACCGGAGGTCTCGTCGGCGCCTTTCCGCCAGGTGTTGCCGCATTCCCGGCACAGGTGGCGCCCCATGAGACGGAAGCTGCCTCCCTCGATTCTCACTGCCTTGCCCTCAGTCAGAGCGGAAGCCACCTTCTCATGAGCCGAGCTGAGTATCCGGTGAAATGTCGGGCGGGAAACCTGCATCCTCTCGGCACATGTCTCATGATCGAGGCCCTCCAGGTCCTTGAGCCGTATGGACTCCAGCTCATCGATGCTCAGCCGGACCTCATCGAGTTCGGCCATCGGAACGCCCGCGGGTTTGAAGCAGTCATGTGCCGGCAATCGCTCCACAGTTCTTCGCTTCAGCGGTCTGGGCATCTCACACCTCCCTTTGCGTACCATGCTCGGCTGCCCCTGGG
>PWUC01000084.1 GCA_003562655.1 Clostridia bacterium | reverse complement strand
CTGATATTGTCAGCGGTGCCGGAGAGAAGGGCCGGGTCACCATCGCCACCAACATGGCGGGACGCGGAACGGACATCGTCCTCGGCCCCGGGGTGACGGACCTGGGCGGGCTGCATGTCCTGGGGACGGAGCGGCATGAGAGCCGCCGGGTCGACAACCAGCTGCGCGGCCGTTCCGGGCGCCAGGGAGATCCAGGCTCCTCCCAGTTCTTCGTGGCCATGGAGGATGACCTGATGCGTCTCTTTGGCGGGGAGACCATGGAGTCCCTGATGCAGAGGCTGGGATTGAGCGAGGAGGAGCGGCTCGAGCACCCCATGCTCAGCCGCGCCATCGAGAACGCCCAGCGCAGGGTGGAGTCGAGGAACTTCGACATGCGCAAGCGCCTTCTCGAGTACGATGACGTGCTCAATGAGCAGCGCAGGGTCATCTATGAACAGCGGAGCCGGGTGCTGCGGGAGGTGGACCTCAGGGACGACATTCTGCAGATGATGGATGACGCACTGACTCGCCGGGTTGAGGCCTATGCGGCCGAGGGGCGCTACCCCGAACTGTGGAACCTCGGGGGGCTCGTCGAGGACCTTGAGATGAACCTGTTTCCCCCCGGAAGGGTGACGGTCGAGGATCTGCTGGAGAGTGCGGAGGAGGGCGGTCGCGAGGAGGTCATCGGTCATCTCAGCCGGGTCGGCAGGGCCGTGTACCGGGCGAAGGTTGAGCGCATCGGTGCCGAACGAATGGCCGGGATGGAGCGGGTTCTCCTGCTTCGCGTGGTGGATGGCAAGTGGATGGACTACCTGGCGGCGGTGGATGAGCTTCGGCACGGGATCGGGCTGCGTGCCTACGGCCAGAGGGATCCGCTGACGGAGTATCGACGGGAGACGCACCACATGTTCTCCCAGCTCATCCAGTCGATCAAGGAGGATACGGTCAAGTATCTGTTCAAGATCCAGGTCAGGGAGGGGGATTCTGGGGGCATCGTTCCCCGGTCCGTCGCCGCCCGGAATGTGGTCGCGGCTGCGGGAGGTGTGGCGCCCTCGGTGGGTGAGAGGCCCGAGCCGGTGGGGCAGCAGGCGGAGAAGGCGGCCAGGCCCTACCGTCGAAAGAAGCCGAAGGGGGGCCGCAATGACCCCTGCCCCTGTGGAAGCGGCAAAAAATACAAGTACTGTTGTGATCGCGTCTAGGTGGGCTGAAAGGAGTGGCACCGTGCGAGAGGACATCGGTGTTGATGTAAGAAGACTGAGGGACGAGCTTGAACAGGTTAGGGGGTCTCTTTGACGCCGAATCGCGGCGCGAGGAGATCCAGGCCCTCGATGAAACGATGAGTCGGCCGGGCTTCTGGGATGATCCGCCCCGGGCGCAGAGGATCGTCAGGCGAAGAAATGCCCTCGAGGGGCCCCTGCGGCAGTACGAACAGTTTCAGCAGCGGCTGGAGGATGTAGAGGTTCTCCATGAACTGGCCGAGGAGGATGAGGACCGCTCTGTCCTTGAAGATGTGGTCTCCGAGATCCAGGTCCTCGAGAGAGCCATAGAGGATCTTCGCGTCTCCCTGGTCCTGTCCGGTGAGTACGACGGCGGAGATGCCATCCTGAGCATCCATCCCGGGGCCGGGGGGCTGGACGCCCAGGAATGGGCGGAGATGCTGATGCGCATGTACACGCGCTGGGCGGAGAGGACCGGTTTGAGGGTGCAGACCCTCGATCTGCTGGTCGGAGACGAGGCGGGACTCAAGGGTGTCACCCTTTCGATGCGGGGTGAGAACGCCTACGGTTTCCTGAGGGCGGAGCGGGGGATCCACCGGCTGGTCAGGATTTCTCCCTTTGACTCCTCGGGGCGGCGGCACACGTCCTTCGCCGCGGTGGAGGTCATGCCGGATCTGCCCGATGATGACGATGTGGACATCAACGAGGACGACCTGCGGGTCGACACCTACCGGGCGAGCGGAGCCGGGGGGCAGCATGTAAACAAGACGGACTCTGCCGTGCGCATAACCCATGAACCCACGGGCATCGTTGTCACCTGTCAGAACGAGCGTTCCCAGCACAAGAACCGGGCCGCGGCGATGAAGATCCTGCGCGCCCGCCTGCGTCAGCTGCAGGAGGAAAACCGTCGGGAGGAAATGGAGGAACTGCGGGGTGAGCAGCAGGAGATCGCCTGGGGCAACCAGATCAGGTCCTACGTCTTCCAGCCCTACACCCTGGTCAAGGACCACCGCACCGGGATCGAGAAGGGCAACATCGCCGCGGTCATGGATGGTGACCTGGACGAGTTCATGCGGGGATATCTCGAGCAGACGGTTCTGTCAGAAGGGAACGTGAGGGCAACTGGAAGCGGATGAGCCCACCGTTGATATCCTGGGCGTGCCGGTGGCGTCCCTGACTCTCGAGGAGGCCGTCGGCCGTCTCAGCCGTCGCCTGGGGGGTGGGCGACCCTATCTGGTGTTCACCCCCAACCCGGAGATGATCGACCGGAGCCTGAGGGATGGCGAGTTCCGCCGGCAGCTGCTTTTCGATGATCTGCGCGTTGCCGACGGTGTGGGGCTGGTGTGGGCATCCCGCCTGTTCGGGACTCCCCTTCCAGGAACCGTCCCCGGGGTTGATCTGATGGATTCACTGCTGGGAGTGTGCGGCCCGGAGGTCGGGGTCTTCCTGCTCGGAACGACCCCGGAGGCGGTGAGGGAGGCGGCGGACCGGGTCTCCCGGCGCGGCGTCCGGGTGGCCGGATTCCATCACGGGTTTTTCGAAGCCGAGGAGGAAGGAGCCCTCGTTGACCACATTCGCCGGTGTGCCCCCGGGTTGATCATCTCAGGCATGGGCGTCCCCCGCGACCAGGCCTTTGCGGTGCGGTGGCGTCACCGTCTGCCGCCGGGCGTCTACCTGGCCGTCGGTGGCGGCATCGACGTGCTTGCCGGGCAGGCCCGGCGGGCGCCCGAGAGGATACGGAGGATGGGCCTGGAATGGCTGTACCGCCTGATGACCTCGCCCCGCCGCTGGCGGCGGCAGGTCGCCCTTCCCCGCTTTGCCTGGAATGTTCTATGCCGTCGCTTCTCGTTGTGATAACATGGTTGCCACCAAGCTGCGGGAGGTGAACGACTCGGGCTGAGGGCGAAGACCCCCGCCTGGAGTCTGTACATGCGCATTTGCTCGCCACTGTCGGTTCACGATCTATCCACAATTGAGGAGAGAGCCACGTACATACGCTGCAGGGTCATCGAATCCATTGCTGAGGCAGGTTCAGGACATCCAGGAGGGTCCCTATCGTGTGCCGATATTCTGGCCCTGCTGTTCTTTCACGTCCTCGCGCTGGACCCCGACAGACCCAACTGGGAGGATCGCGACCGTTTCATCCTCGCCAAGGGGCACGCCGCCCCCGCCCTCTATGCCGCCCTGGCGGGCAGGGGGTTCTTCCCCGAAGAAGAGCTCAATGACCTGAGGAAGCTGGGTGGCATGCTCCAGGGGCATCCCGACGCGCTCCGCACGCCCGGAGTCGAGGCCAGCACCGGGTCCCTGGGTCAGGGCCTCTCCCTGGCCGTGGGCCTCGCCCTGGCCGGGAAGCTGGACCAGAAGGACCACGGCGTCTATGTGCTGTTGGGTGACGGTGAACTCCAGGAGGGACAGGTCTGGGAGGCCGCCGGCGCCGCGGCCCACTACGGGCTGGACAACCTCATCGCCTTCGTAGATCACAACGGGCTGCAGATCGACGGTCCCGTTTCGGACATCCTGTCTGTGCATCCCCTGCCCGACCGGTGGAAGGCCTTCGGGGGGAACGTCTGGGAGGTCGACGGGCACGACCTGGGGCAGCTGGCGGAGGCGGTCTGTCAGGCCGGGGGTTCCGAGGGCCCCTCGGTGCTGATCGCCGATACAGTGAAGGGCAGGGGTGTCTCATTCATGGAGAACCAGGTGTCCTGGCACGGAAAGGCTCCATCAAAGGAGCAGGCCCGGCAGGCACTGGACGAGTTGAGGGGAGGGGCAGAGGATGAGTGATCCCGGCAATCTCCCCAGGGAGGCCACCCGGAACGCCTATGGTCGGGTTCTGGCCCAGCTGGGCGAGGAGCGGGAGGACATTGTCGTGCTGGATGCGGATCTTTCCGGTTCGACCAGGACCTCGCAGTTCGCGGCCCGGTTCCCCGGGCGGTTTTTCAACATGGGAATCGCGGAGCAGAATATGATGAACGTGGCCGCGGGCCTGGCCCTGGGAGGCAAGATCCCCTTCGCCAGTACCTTTGCCATCTTCGCGACCGGTCGGGCCTGGGAGCAGGTTCGCAGCTCCGTGGCCTACCCGAATCTGCCCGTCCGCATCGTGGCCACCCACGCCGGTCTCACCGTCGGGGCAGACGGAGCCTCGCACCAGGCCCTGGAGGACATCGCGCTGATGCGGGTCATCCCGGGCATGAAGGTGGTGGTCCCCGCCGACGGGCCCGAGACGGAGCGGGTGATCCGCGCGGTGGTGGATCTGGACGGGCCTGTCTATGTACGCCTGGGACGGGCCGAGGTGCCGGCGCTGTCCGGGGACGAGGGCGAATTCGCCCTGGGGCGGGCCCGGGTTCTCCGTCCCGGTGACGATGTTGCAATCGTGGCCTGTGGCGTCATGGTGTGCCGGGCCCTGGAGGCGGCGGAGCGGCTCAAGGGCAGGGGGATTGACGCCCGGGTGATCAATCTTTGCACGGTCAAACCCCTGGACGTCGAGACCCTCGCCGCAGCTGCAGTGGAGTGCGGGGCGGTGGTGACGGCCGAGGAACACAGCGTCATCGGTGGCATGGGCAGTGCCGCAGTGGAGCTGCTCAGCGAGGTCGCGCCGGTCCCCGTCAGGCGCATCGGAGTCGCCGACCGGTTCGGACAGTCGGGTGAGGCCGATGAGCTGCTTCAGGCCTACGGTCTGACGGCCGGGGCCATAGAGGAGGCGGCCCTGGCCGTGCTTCGGCAGAAGGGGTAGTTCATTCTTGCTCCAGCAGGGACAGGGCCAGGGTGTTGTTGCGGTCGGCCCGCCGTCTCAGCCGGGCGGACGCAGTGGTCACATGGTCGCGCCAGAGGTCCAGGTGGGGAAGGATCTCGCGCGTCAGGATCTCCCTCAGTTCCGCCGGTTCCAGCTCCTCGACGTGCCCTGCGCAGGGGACCCCGAGCTCCGAGAGGAACCCCTCGATCTTGGGGTCATAGCTGAGACAGACGGGGGGCACTCCGACGACGGCCGACAGGATCAGGGCGTGAAGGCGCATTCCCACGGTCAGGTGACCCTGGGCCATGAGAGCCAGGGCCAGGCCCGGGCGCAGATCCCGTCCTATGACGGCGTTCGGGCACCGGGCCAGCTGG
>PWUC01000139.1 GCA_003562655.1 Clostridia bacterium | reverse complement strand
GGGTCTACCCCGGGCGACCTGGGACTCCCGGTCGATGTCCCGATATGTGAAGCACCCGTCAGATTCTCCCCCCATC
Organism: Clostridia bacterium; assembly: GCA_003562655.1. The sequence continues at coordinate 5,238 of PWUC01000139.1, read as the reverse complement.
GATCCCGATGGATCATTCGACGCATTCTCTCGGTTGAAGAAGTCGATGCCACAGCCGAGAGAGCTCTCGCCCGTCCGTCGCCTTGACAGCCCCCCGGGGGGACGTGGGACAATTTAGGTGAGGCCAAAAAGATGGAAGGGTGATCAGTGACCACATGGAACCGAAGGCTTTTGAGGATGAGCTGCGGAGCGAGCTGAGAGAATTGAGACAGGAGCTGAACAGGTTGCGACCTCTGGCTGAGCGTAAGAAGGAGAAAGATGTCGCGCTTAATATAAACAGGGAAATAACAGCCCACGATATTATGGAAACCCTGCAGAGAAGTCTGGATGAGATTGAGGCTCAGGCGGACGGCCTGACCGACATAACCCTCGATGCATGGAAGAACAGGGGCAGTGAGATACGGCGTGAGACGGAACGCACGCTCAATGACCTGAGAGAGCGTTTCGAATCCCTTGCCGAGTCACTGAAGCAACAGTAGCGAACCCCGTACCGATCAGCAGATGGACCCAAACCCCGAGTCAAGACCCGTGCCGGCCTGAAGCCAGGGAATGGACCCCGCAGCCAGAGGGCGCTCGTCTGGGCCCACAGCAGCAGTTTGTGTCATGGGTCTGGATGAATGACGCAGCCCCTGGTGGGCCCTGGCACCTTTAGAAGCCCCGGCCGAGGCACCGGGCCCTCGCTCGGGTCGGACCCGCCGTCAGCGGATGTAAACCGAAGGAATCGCTGATCCTTCGTGTGAGCCTGGCGGCGGGGAGCACTCCCTGGGGCAATCATATCCTCCCCTCTCCACCCGAAGGGCCGCCGGTGAGCAGGGGTAGGTGCGGCGTCACCGCCAACAGAACCGCACACCGTCGGGGCGGTGGCCCTGTAGAACACCTTCCTCACCAATGTGGACCCCCACGAGGGGATCGCTGCACGGACCCACCTCGACAAGGTCAGGTCTTCTGCTCACCGCCGGAGAGGCTGTGGGCCTTCAGGCGAAACTGGATAACGCCGTCGGGACACACAAAGCTCATCTCCGTCGGGCTCTCGCACCCAGATTGCGAAGATCCCCGCCGCTTCGGACTGCCTCACAGATGGGATTGAGCTTCATGATGGATTTTGAGCAAAAGCCAGTCGGACAATCGTACCTCGCCCGGAACCTGTCACCCACTTTAAAGCCCATCCGGCATTCCTCGGGACGATCAGTGGACCCGTCCCGTTCAGATGCAGCGGAGAAACTTCAGGGCTGTTCTCACATGCATCTCGACACCTACCGGCAAGCTGTCCTCGTCAATGTCAAACTGGGGGTGATGGTGGGGATAGTCCGTACCCCTGTCCCGGTTTCCACTGCCGACGAAGTAGAAAGCCGACGGCACACGCATGGCAAACTCGGAGAAATCCTCTCCTGCCATGGTTCTGATCCCCCCGCTGACCTCACCTGTCTCCACAGCGTCTTCGGCTGCATCACGCACCAACCTGACCATGGATTGATCGTTGCTGAGAACATGGTTCCCGACGCGAAACTGGAGTTCGTAGTCGGCTCTGTGAGCCCGACAGACACCCCTGATAACCCTCTCAAAGTTTTCCTTTATGGCTTCACCTTCGGGATGCAGAAACCTGATCGATCCCTCCATTTCGACCTTCTCCGGAATAATGGTGGGTGATGCCCCCCCCTCAACCCGGCAGAACATGATCACGACGGGATGACAGGGATCACTCTCCCGGGTCTGGACGGACTGAACCGATCCGATGATCTCTGCAGATGCGGCTATGGGGTCGATGGACTGGTGGGGGAACCCGGCGTGCCCACCGCTACCCCGCACGGTCAGGAAGAAGTAGTGGCTCGCAGCCATCACCGGTCCCGACCTCACCACGACCCTTCCGGTTGGCTCGGAGGACCACAGGTGAAGGCCGAGGGCAGCATCCACTTCTGGATCGGTGAGCACTCCCTCATCTATCATCAACCGGGCCCCGGCATCCTCTTCGTTGGGTTGAAAGACGAACTTGACGCTGCCTTTCATCCTGTCGCGATAACCGGTCAGGATCCGGGCTGCCACCAACAGCATGGCGGTGTGACCGTCATGGCCGCACGCATGCATCTTGCCGTCATAAACTGAACGGTACGGAACCGGGTTCTCCTCCTGCAGGGGAAGAGCATCCATATCCGCCCTGATCAGCAGGGTCGGACCATCGCTGCTGCCTCCGAGGAAACCGACTACACCGGTTCTCGCCATCATTTTCACATCCAGGCCGAGACCGTCCAGGTAGTCGCCGACAATCCTTGAGGTCCTGTGTTCCTCCAGGCCCAGCTCTGGATGCCTGTGGAAATCCCTTCTGAGCTGGATTAACTCATCGCGGTGGTCAGCCACCTGCCCGGCTATGTCCATGGATATCCGCCTCTCTTTCGCATTGTGCCTCGCGCCCGTCCGTTGACGAACCCCTCCCAGACGACTGCTGAGGACTGCACATTTGCACCCGGAAGAGTACTTCGAGAAGATGCTCCTCACTCCTACTTCACCCCCCAAAATCAAACGGGCCGCCGCAGTGACAGCAACGAGCCGGTTCCTGAGGGCGGGCCCGTAAAAGGGCATCGCTGCGATGTCAGCAGTCCGGGCGGCGTCGGAGAACAGGGATATGGATGGCTCCGTCGAATTGAAGAAGCATGCGAAAATGCACAGGCTAATATGGACAGGGGAATCAAGAATGAACGTGAACTGGTACGAAAAGCTGAGGGTCAGACGAATCATCAACGGCATCGGCACCTCGACCAATGTGGGCGGGAACCTCATGCCTCAGGAGGTACTCGAAGCCATGGAACAGGCGGCGCAGCACTTCGTAGACCTCACCGAGCTGCAGCGGCGGGCCGGGGACCACATTGCCCGTCTGACCCAGAATGAGGCCTGCTACATTTGCGGTGGAAGCTCCTCGGGTCTCATGCTGGCGGCAGCCGCCTGCATGACAGGCAACGATCTGCACAATATACGCCGGCTTCCTGACACAACAGCAATGCCAGACGAGTTCCTGGTGCACCGGACGCACATGAATCCCTACGACCGCATCATCCCGCTCTCTGGTGCCCGACTGGTGGAGTTCGGCTACGCCAGACACACTGAGCGCTGGCAGTTGGAGGAAGCCATCACGGAAAGCACCGCCGGCATTTTCTACTTCTTCTACCGGGGAGGCTGGCGTCATGAGCATTCTGCCCTGACCCTGCAGGAGACCATCGACATCGCTCACTCCCATGATCTCAGGGTCGTGGTCGATGCTGCGGGTCAGCTGCCACCGGCGGAAAACCTCAGCAGGTTCACCCAGATGGGAGCGGATCTGGTCATCTTCTCGGGCGGTAAGGGACTGAAAGGCCCCCAGAGCAGCGGACTCATTCTGGGCCGAAGAGATCTCATCGAGGCCTGTCGACTGCTGGGCCCTCCCAACCACAATATTGGCCGGTCTGTAAAGGTTCCCAAGGAAGAAATCGTGGGGCTCGTTGCTGCCGTGGAGCGCTATCTCTCTTTGGATCATCAAAGAGACATTGACCGATGCGAGAACCTGGTCGCCCGGCTGGTAGAGGACCTGTCTGAGGTCGCCGGACTCCAGGCCTACCGTAGGATGCCGGGAGACTCCGGGGAGCCCTATCCTTTCTGTGAGGTCCGTTTTCGCGGACAGGGCGCCGCCGCCCGTCGGAACTGGCTGGTCGACAACCTTCGGGGCTGGGATCCCCCCGTTTACGTCAGCAGCATACTGCGAGACTGCATCTCCATCAACGGCCTGACCCTGGCAGAGGGTCAGGAGCGGATCATCGTTCGGGCCATCTCGGATCTCATGGAGCGAATGCCGGCCGCGTTGGAAGGGAAATGATGACACGATCAGAGATGAACTGGTGACGAAGATAGAGATAGATTTGGACAACCTCCTGCACAACTACGAGGTGACGAAAGGCCATGTGGCTCCCGCCGAGGTATACGCAGTGGTCAAGAGCGAGGCCTACGGTCACGGAGCGGTGCCGATCGCCCGGGCCCTTCAGGAGGGGGGGTGCAGCAGCTTCGCTGTTGCCCTCGTTGACGAGGGAATACAGCTGCGGCGAAACGGCATTCAGGGTGACATCCTGATCATGGGCGCCACGCTGGCGAACCAGTTTCGCGCGATGGCTGAGTTTGCCCTCACGCCCGTTCTGCCCGACATGGAGCGCATTGCAGCGTGGGCTCAGCTGGCCCGCGAACGGCGACAGCGCCTTCCCTACCACATCAAGCTAGATGTGGGGCTGGGAAGAATGGGACTGATGCCCGAGCAGGGCGAACAGGCGGCTCAGATCGCAACAAAGCTCGAGGAGCACATCGATCTGATCGGCATCAGCTCCCACCTGAGTCATCCCAGCGGCCCTGAAGAGGTCAACTGGTCGGAGTACCGGAGGTTCATGGCCTTCTGCGCGTCCTTTGCCTCTTTTGGGGGAATGCGAAGGCACCTGGCCGCCTCCCAGGCCTCTGTCAGGTTTGAGAAGATGCACCTGGAGCTGGTACGCATAGGCGGTCTTCTGTATGGGATCAACCACATCACACCGTCTCCCCTCGACCTGCGCCCAGTGCTGTCCTTTTCCACGAGAGTCGCCCAGGTCAGGACCCTGCCCACCGGCTGGTGGATCGGATACAACGGGCAGCACCCGGTGACAGAACCCACTGATGTCGCCCTTCTGCCCCTGGGCTGGACGGATGGATTAACCAGCTACCACATCGGCTCGACTGACCTGCTGGTGAGAGGACAGCCCTGCCCCCTGGTGGGTACGTGCACCGATTTCGCCATGCTCGACATATCGAGAGTGTCGAATGTACGGGTGGGAGATGAGGTCGTCCTGATCGGCAGCCAGGGTGATGAGACCATCACCGCCATTGAGATGGGCAGGGGTGCGGGTATAAGCACCGGACAGTTGCTGGGGAAGCTCTCCCTGCGGGTGCCCCGTCTTTATTTCGCAAAGGGGCAGTACCGGGAAGAGCTGTCCATACTGAATCAGAGTTAGCCTCCGCATTCGATTCCAGCGGTGCAGGGGGCTGTGAACGTACGACCACAACATTCGCATCGATCACACGCTGGTTTCAGGAAGCGAGGGAGGAAAGGGACGACCTCGCACCCGCTGCCCCTGGGGCGCCGCGAATCCGCCAGGGTTGCAGCACCGTTCTAGCTCTCCCGTCCTCCAGGAGGCCGTTGCGGTGAGGGTCGGGGTCATGATGAGAGAGCCCAATGCGACCTGGATGATCCAGAGCTCCC
>PWUC01000058.1 GCA_003562655.1 Clostridia bacterium | reverse complement strand
GCTGCCTCATCCTGCTCCGGGGCAACCGCATCGGCAGCGATGCGGGCCTCGGTCAGAAGGCGGATCCGACGCTCAGAGATGAGGTCGGCTGCCGTCCAGCGGTAGACCTGAAGACCGAGGGCTGCAGTGGCGGCGGTGATGAGAATCAGATAGACAACCGTGAGTCGTCCCCGCAGGGACGATGACCATCTCATCATGACGCCTCCCTATCGGACCTTCTCGAGCAGGTACCCGGCCCCCCAGCGGGTCTTGATGATCTCGGATGCGTCGGACACTGCGTCGAGGGCCTCGATCTTCTGGCGCAGCCTCCGCACGTGCACATCCACCGTTCTGGAGCTGCCGAAGTAGTCGTATCCCCAGACCCGATCCAGGAGCTCCTCCCGGCTGAAGACCCGGCCCGGCTGACGGGCCAGCAGGTGCATCATGGCGAACTCCTTCACCGTCAGCGGAACCTCTTGATCTCCTGCGCCGGACAGTGTTCTGCGTTCGGTGTCCAGGGCAATCCCTGGAGCTACGTCCATGGTGCTGTCTCCTTCGACCTCCGCCGGTTCCGGGTGAGCGCGCCTCATGACCGCTTTAATGCGAGCAAGAAGCTCCCGGAAGTTGAAGGGTTTCGTGATGTAGTCGTCAGCACCCACCTCAAGGCCCAGGATCTTGTCAATATCGTCATCCTTCGCAGTGAGCATGATGATGGGGACGGTGGAGTCCCGTCGAAGGCGCCGGCACACGTCCATCCCGTCGATTCCGGGAAGCATCAGGTCGAGCAGGACCAGGTCAATCTCCCCCTCCTCAAACCTGCTCAGGGCCGACTCGCCATCGGAGGCGGTGACGACGGCCCAGCCTTCACGCTCAAGGTTGGCCGTCAGGCCCTCGACAAAACCGCCCTCGTCATCAACGATCAGGATTGTCATGTCCGACCGCACTGAAGCAGCACCTCCCCCCTCTGATGATGCCCCTAACCGGGAGCAATCAGTGCCTTGGTCACCGACAGGGACTGGACGTCGCGCAGGGCCTCCTCCGCCTCGTCCAGGCTGTATTCGCGGCTGATCATCTCGGTCCACGGGAAGCGACGGTGATGCTTGGCCATGACTCCGATGGCACGGTACAGGTGGCTCAGGTCCGTGCCCCAGCACCCGCGGACGTCCAGGTGTTTCTTGTTCAGCAGCGCGTGTGGGTTGATTGACACATCGCCGGCGTCGGTGTACTGGCCGGCGATCACTACGGTTCCAGCGTCCCGGGTCACAGCCATGGCCTGGGAAACTGCCTCCGGTTCTCCCGCCGCCTCGATGGTCACGTCGGCTCCCCTTCCGCCGGTGAGTTCCCTGACGGCCCCGAGCCGCTGGTCAAAGGATGTGATGCCGATGTCCAGGACATGATCGGCCCCAAGGCTCTGGCCTGTGCCCAGCCGGTGGGCCGGCCCGCCGAGGAGGATGACCTGGGTGGCTCCTCGAAGCTGGGCCAGAATTACTGCGTTCAAACCGACGGGACCGCTTCCCAATATGGCGACGGTGTCACCCATCTGGATCTGGCCCCGCTGCACTGCATGGAAAGCCGTCGGGAGGCCACAGCCACCGGCGATGAAGGTTCTGGCCGGCAGATCTTGCGGCAGTTTGATGATGTGGACGCCGGGTTTGAGGTATATGTACTCGGACCATCCACCGAGGAGACCTTCTTCTGCACCGTAGGTGATCCCGTAGACGCGGCGATGGGGACAGCGGGTGGTGGTTCCCGCGATGGAACAGTACCAGCAGCTGCCGCAGGTCTCGTGCACATCGAGGAAGGTCACGGTGTCGCCCTCCTCGAGGAGGACACCCTCCACATCCCGGATCTCTCCCTCGAGGTGGGCTATGGTTCCCACACTGACGTGGCCGGGTATTATTGGATAGGGCACCCCGGCCAGGCGTCCGTGCCACAGGTGCACGTCTGTGCCGCATACCTCGCTCGCGATGGTGCGAAGCAGTGCGCTCCCCGTCTCGGTGTCGGGATACCCGTACTCGCGAATCTCGATTGACTTGTGTGGTCCAGGCATGACTGCGGCGCGAACCATGCGATCAACTCTCCATTCAGTTGCTGATCTGGCGGGCGGTGACGGTGCCGTTGGAGGTGCGGATCAGGATCCTGTGTCTTGCCTCGTCACCAATCTGCCCGGTGATATGTCTTCTGGATGATTTCCCGATGACAAAGCTGCTGTGGTCAGCAGTGACATGGCCGTTTGAGACGGTCATTGTGACCTCTGCCTGGAGCCGCTCAGACAGGTATGCAGTTATGGATCCATTCCCCGCCCGTATCTCGACATTGCCCTCTATGCTGTGCACCTCCACGTTGATGTTGCCGTTGGAGGTCTGCACACCCGACCGGACACCGGTGCAGTTGATGATGTTGATGTTGCCATTGCTGGTTGATGCGCGAACGTACCCGTCCACGTCCTCCAGATGAATGCTCCCGTTGGAGCTGGCCGCCACGATGTTTCCCGCCACGCCCTCCACCCGGATGTATCCATTGGATGTCTGCACGCCGTTCAGGGCAATGCCTGGAGGGATCGTGATTTCGTAATCTACAAAGACCCGGGATGGGCTCATCGGGTGTTCGGTCTCGATGGTGGTGAGTTGCCCCGTCGTCACCCTGATCGTTGTGCCCTCAATTTCGCTCTGCGCGCCGAAAGCCCTCTTGGTTGCCCTGATGTGTATGTCGCGGTCTCCGCCGACCCTGACCGTGATGTCGCCGTTCGAATTGTGAATCTGAAGAGATGAACCCGGCTGTACCCGGTGAGTCTCCTCGACGATCTGGGCCGTCTGGAATGCTCGAGATACCACCTGAAGGGCCCTCGCCACGTCTGCGGCCGCGGTGCATCCAGCCAGGGCGACTGCAATCATGAAGATGACTGTAACCGCTGTCCACTTGCGGACCATTTCCACTCCCTCCACCTCGGTTACTGTGTCAGTGGTGCGGACTTGTCTCTCACTGTTCTCAATATTAACATGGAATGGTGGATGGGTTCGATGCATCGGCTCATCTGGGGGCGCAATACTTTCAGTGATCCCGTGGTCCGTGGAGGGGGCTGCCTGTGGAGGCTGCGATTATCTGTGCTTCTATCCATCATGGCAATACGCTCAGGGTGGCCACAGCGATGGCCGGTGTTCTGGATGCTGAGGTCTTTCCTCCCTCCGACGCCGACACCGGGGTGACTGAAAGGTTTGACCTGATCGGATTTGGCTCGGGGATCTACGCCTTCAGACACCATGTCGATCTCATCGAGTGTGTCGACAGGATCGGGCCTGTGAGCAGGGGGGCTTTCATCTTCTCCACCCGGGGGAGAGGCCCCTGCGCTCTCTATCACGCCGTTCTCAGGCGTCGTCTCAGGAACCGGGGGCACGAAGTCCTCGGGGAGTTCTCCTGCCTCGGATACGATACCAACGGGCCGTTGAGATGGGTGGGAGGGGTCAATCGGAACCGCCCCAACGAACAGGACCTCAACAGGGCCCGGGACTTCGCCCTGGGTCTGCTGAGGTCTGTCTCGCAATGATCTGGGTTCATCAGCGGGCGGACCTCACCGTCCGTTGTTGATCCTTTCAGAAGAGCTCCTTGATTCCACGGGACTGTTCCTGCCTGCGGATGAGCTGCTTGGTTCGCTTCAGGGATCGTTCGATGTGCTCCCTCAGTGTCTGCTGCGCTGACTGACAGTCGTTTCCCTGCAGAGCGGCCACGATCTTCCGGTGACTCTCCTGGGCCAGGATCAGGTGGTCCCTGCTGGGGCGGTACGCTTCCCACACCATGGCTGTATAGTCCAACACCGACGTGACCAGCTTTTCCAGGTAGAGGTTGTCAGAGTGCTGTGCCATGTAGAGGTGGAACTGCCGGTGTGCCGTGCTGTGCAGGCCCCTGCTTTCTGGATCCAGCACCGACTGATCCATTTTTTCCAGCAGGCCGCTCAGATGCACGAAGTCCTCCGGGTCCAGGCGGGCAGCCGCTTCCCTGATGGCCGCATCCTCGAGGAGTATGCGAACAGAAGCAATGTCGTCGACATCCTTTGCCGTGAAACCCCTCACAATATATGGCCGGTGGGGGTCGGACCGCTCAACCAGGCCGAGGCCTTCCAACTTCTGAAGGGCTTCACGCACTGGGGTGCGGCTTACACCCAGTTCGTCAGCAACCTGCTGCTCTACGACGGTACCGCCCAGGGGGAGGATCCCCCGGATGATCCCACTGCGCAGAGCCTTGAAAACGCGCATTCTCAAAGAAGCCATGCAGACAATCACCTCGCACGAAGAATCTCAAGAAGGAACTGTCCTTCCTAATGAAGTATATATACAACGGGTGTACACAGTAAACGTATACGATCCACGTCTCCGGCGCCGGGGGTGGTGCCCCCGGCATAGTGCAATGCTCGGACTGGGCCCCCGGGCCCTCACTTCGAAGCAGATGATCCAGGTGATGTGGCCAACAAGACCAGTTGTCTCGCCGCTGTGGCTTGCGCCGTGTAGTCGTGGGATGATCGCGTGTTCTCTCGTTGGGCCTGCTGCCTGGCAGATCGGACCACTAAGTTAGGATGAGGAGGCAATGCAAAATGGTAGTGATGACTGCTGGAAGAGCTGTGGTCAGGGCCCTCGTTGATGAGGGGATCGACACGGTCTTCGGTGTTCCGGGTGCCCAGAATCTGGAGCTGTACGACGGCCTCTTCGAATACCGCGAGCAGATCAGGCACATTGTGACGCGTCACGAATGCGGCGCCGGTTTCATGGCCGACGGGTATGCCCGGGCCAGCGGGGGGGTCGGGGTCAGTGTGGCGATTGGTGGTCCCGGCCTGACCAATAGCGCGACGGCGCTGGCCCAGGCCTTTTCTGACTCTTCGCCCCTGCTGATGATCTCCACCCAGAGCCCGACCCATGAAATCGATCGGGACATCGGGGCACACCACCAGCTTCTGGATCAGCTGGGGCACACATCCGGCATGACAGCGTGGAACCGGCGGATCATGGATCCCGCAGAGGTGCCCGGGGCCGTACACGATGCAATCGACTACATGCGCACACAGAGGCCCAGACCTGTCCACATTGAGATTCCCGGCGACGTCCTTACCGAGGAGGCGGATATGAGTTTCGGAGGCCGGTACCGGTCTGAGCCCTATTCGGCCTCTGATGATGAAATCGAGAGGGCTGCGGCCATGCTGGCAGCCGCCAGGCGTCCCCTGCTGTGGGTCGGTGGGGGAGCAACAGGGGCGGCCGAGCAGCTGACCAAACTGGCGGAAATTCTCGGGGCCGCCGTGGTCATGACGGGTGCAGGCAAGGGGATTGTCAGAGAAGATCATCCCCTGAGTC
>PWUC01000125.1 GCA_003562655.1 Clostridia bacterium | reverse complement strand
TTCACAGGGGAGGGAAGAGCATTGGGCGTCATTCAGACTGTCTGCGGTGAGATCTCTCCGGATGAACTGGGCTTCTGTCACACCCACGAGCATGTGTGGTGCGATATCCGTCTCTCGGAGCGGGACCATATCAGAAGCAGCGTCAGCAAGGGGCACGGGGACAGCATGATCTATGACGAGAAGCAGCGCATGCTCGAGGAGTTGAAGGCCTACCATGAGATGGGCGGAAGGGCCCTGGTGGATGTCAATACCCATCACTGGCGTCCGGACACGGCCACCGTACGGCAGCTCTCGGAGCTATCGGGGGTACACATTGTGATCACGGGAGGATTTTACACCGAGCCCAGCATCCCGAAATGGGTCGATACCATGAGCATACGCCAGATCACAGACACACTCATCGCTGAGCTGGTCGACGGCGAGCCGGAACACGGCGTGAAGGTGGGGCTGTACAAGTCGGGAATATGGCGGGGACGGATCGAGGGTCCGGAGCTGAAGGCCCTCCGGGCGGTGGCCAGGGCGGTGCAGGAGACCGGGGCCGCCATGACCACCCACACCAGCGGTTCGCGGCGCTATGAGATTTCCGGGGGGAACATGGGCCCTTCGCATCTGAAGATATTCAAAGAGGAGGGGACCGCTGCCCACCGCCTGATCGTGGGCCACGTCGATGAACGTCCGGACGTCAATGTTCTCAGCAGCCTGGCTGAGGAGGGGTGCTACATCCAGTTTGATGTGATCGGGAAGCTTCACTGGCTTCTGGATGAGACCCGAGCTCTTCTGATCAAGGAGATGAAGTCCCGAGGGCATCTGGACAGGATTCTTCTGGGCACTGACCGGTGTCGCAAGACGGAACTGTACCGGGAATTGGGCGGGGTGGGATACACATACCTGTTCGAGCACTTCTTCGGCATCTTGAAAAAGCACGGGGGTATCACCGACTCTGAGATATCGATGATCATGGAGGAAAACCCCGCGAGGGCCCTGACGCTCACGCGGTGAATCTCTGGGATTGGGGGAAGAAAGAATGGCCAGACGTCACCTGTTTACCCTGGCCACTGAGGCCATTGCCCGCCTGGTAATCAGGCGTGAGAATACAGCGCTGCTGGTGCAGGACATGCAGATGTACTGGGCAGACCGCTCCGGCGGGTATGCTCGGATTGCCGATGAGCGGGGCATCCTGTACGAGTACAACGAGTACTTCCAGATCATTGACCAGATGCGGGACAATGTCCGCAGTCTGGTGCAGAGGTTTTCGGAGCTGCATATGCCCGTGCTCTTCACGTCCCTTGCCTACGAGGATGCGAGGGACGTCTCTGCCGTTCAGCTGGGCACAGGGATTGTGCTCGCGTCGGATGATCCCGGGGCCGAGATCATCCCGGAGCTGGCTCCCAGCCGGGGGGAGCCCGTGTACTTCAAGACCGGCTTTTCTGCCCTCGGTTCAGAGGGTCTCAGGGATCACCTGCGACGCCGGAGGATAGAGAACCTGGTCCTGACCGGTGTTCACTCCGAGATGGGGATCTGGGCCACGGCCCTGTCGGCTCAGGATCGGGGCATACGGCCACTTCTGGTCAGTGACGGTTGTGCGGGCCTGTGCTACGACGCCCACAGCAGCATCATGGCGCGGGCGCCCCATGCCCTGACGAAGGTGAGGTCCACCGGAGAGCTGATGGATGTCCTGCGAGTCATGGAGGAGGATAATGAGCCGGTGTTGATATAGTTGACCTGATGAGCAGTCATCGGGTTGGAACCGAATGCATGCGCATTCTCTGTGTACTGCAAGCAGAGTGCAGAGCCGGCCGGGGTCGGAACATGCCCGCGCCTAATCGCCCAGCATGCTGAGGTACCTTTCTCCCGTATCGGGAAGGATGGTCAATATCCGAAGGACATCGCCACAGGGCAGTCCCCCGGAGACGACTTGCTGCCCCAACTTCAGAGCAGCAGCAGCAGCCGCACCGGAGGAGATGCCCACCAGCAGTCCCTCCTTGGCCGCGAGGCGTCTCGTCATTGTCATCGCTTCATCATCGGTAACCGTGATGACTTCGTCGATTAGGGTGGTGTCCAGGATCGGCGGTATGAACCCCGCCCCGATGCCCTGTATTTGGTGCTCACCAGCAGCTCCCCCGGAGAGGACCGGCGATGCCGCCGGTTCGACGGCGACCAGCTGGATTTCGGGTATCTCCTTTTTCAGAACAGACCCCACCCCGGTGAAGGTACCGCCCGTACCCACCCCCGCCGCGAAGTAGTCGATCCTTCCCCCGGTGTCGCGCAGGATCTCCCGGGCCGTGGTCCGCCGGTGTATTTCGGGATTGGCGGGGTTGGTGAACTGGGACAGCATCAGGTGACCGCAGGTCTGCACCCGTCGCTCCGCCTCCCGAATGGCTCCCTCCATTCCTTCCTCGGCGGGAGTCAGGACCAGCTCCGCCCCCAGGTGCCGCAGCAGCTGCTGACGTTCGGTGGACATGTCCTCGGGCATGGTGGCAGTGAAGCGATAACCCCTGGAGGCAGCGATCATGGCCAGCGATATACCGGTATTGCCGCTTGTGGGCTCGACCAGGTTAGCCCCTTCCTGCAGGAGCCCCTCCTCTTCTGCTTGTTGCACCATGCCCAGCGCGGCCCGGTCCTTGACGCTTCCGGACGGGTTGAGCATCTCCAGCTTTGCCAGGATTTCTACCCCGGAATCGACAGATATCTCCGTCAGCTGCACGGTTGGGGTGTCACCGATCAACCTGATGATGTTTCTGTGGATCATCAGAAACCCTCCTCACATCGTCAGATCTGCGACTGCGGGCCGTCCTTTGTCCGGGCCGCCTGACCACCTCTGCGGGAATGCCCACGGCGGTGCAGCCCTCGGGAACATCATCCAACACCACGGCACCGGCGCCAATCTTCGCACCGGATCCAATCTCGACGGGTCCGAGAACCTTTGCCCCGGCACCGATCAGTACATCATCTCCCACCGTGGGGTGTCGCTTCGTCGCCACCCGACCGGTCCCGCCCAGGGTGACCCCATGATACATCGTGACGTCTCTGCCGACGATGCTGGTCTCTCCGATGACGACACTCATCCCGTGATCGATGAAAAGGCCTGGTCCGATACGTGCCCCGGGATGGATCTCGATTCCAGTCAGAAAACGGTTCAGCCAGGCGATGAAGTGCGGGGGCAAAAAGAGTCCTCCCTGGTGCAGCCAGTGGGCCAGCCGGTGAAATGCGATGGCGTGAAACCCTGGATACAGAAGCACCACCTGCAGCGCGGATCTGGCTGCCGGGTCGCGTTCCAGGGCGGCGCGAAGGTCTCGTTTGAGTGCGCTGAACAGGGTGCCGGCCTCCTTGCACATTCAGATAATACCGATCAGAATACTAGTAATTATTCACGTCATGCTGCAGTCTGTCAAGGGTCGAACCCGCTTACCCCGGGGTGAGCTTCTGCACGGTTGGGTCGCCGTGCGCCGATCGATACAGTCAGGCTGCTCTTCGGGATAGTGTGCCTCATCTGGATCGGCAGAACCCCCGCGACGGCGGGGCGACAGATGAGGGGCCAGGGGCGGAAAATAGGTGCACGCTTTGATCCGCCCAAACTCATTTTCACACCGGTCAACTCTGATCCGCCTGGTGGAGCCGGATGTCGGCGGATCGGGCCCGCCCTTTGCTGCGATGATTCTTGGAGCTGTGGTCAATGCGGGCTCCAGATGGTGGTGCGCTGCATCGGCACGGGGGCGTGCTGCGCCCCTATGAAACCGGGATCGCGGTGATGTGCCGTGGCCGGAGAGGGTTGTTGCCGGGTGTGGGACCACGCCTCATACCGCGGATTCGCAAAATCGCATGTACCGGCCCCTCGCCCTTTCTGGGCAGGCGTCGGCCGGGTGCCGGGATGGTGTGGGGGTTTGAACGGTCCCCTGTGATCGCCCCTGTGAGGCGGCCCCGGGGCGGCCGGCACCTGTGGGGACTGTGGACCTGTTCCGGGTGAAAGGACCCAGTTCACCTTTTGCGGTCGCCGCCATTCAGGAGCGAGATCAGCACTTCTGCGTCAATGTTGCGTCCCGATAGAATGAGCACCAGGGGGCGGGGCATCTCGGCCGGCACCCTTCCTCCCAGCACCGCGGCGACGGCGAGGGCACCTGCCCCCTCGACGATGAGGCGCTCCCTGGAAACCAGCTGCCGAATCGCCTCTGCGATCTCGTCCTCGCTGACTGCGATCATGGCATCTACGTGATCCATCACTACCCTGAAGGTGCCAGGCGATATGCCCCCACTGGTTGCCTCGGAGAGGGTGGGGCGGTGTGAGACCTCGACGAGCCGGCCAGACCGGTACGACTGCACCATGGGTTGTGATGCCTCAGGTTGTACACCGACCACTGCATTGGCAGGGCTCACCGATGCAGCGGCCAGGGCCACTCCACTTATGAGGCCGCCACCCCCGACGGGTACGACGAAGGTGAGGGGTGGATCAAGGACGTCGAACACCTCCAGGGCTGCGGTACCCTGGCCGGCGATGACGTCGCGATCGGAGAACGGGTGTATGAGGGGCAGCTGGGACTTTTCGGCGGTGCGAAGGGCAAATGCCTCTGCTTCATCGTATGAAGCCCCTTCTTCGATGACCTCGGCTCCGAAACCCCTGATGTTGCTGATCTTGGCAGCAGGCGCCCCGAGGGGGACCACCACGTGGGCCTTGAGGCCCAGTTCGGAGGCGGCCATGGCTACGGCTGCGCCGTGATTGCCGCTTGAGGCGGTCAGGATTTCGGGGCCCAGCGAATCGGCCGCTGCTGAGAGTTTGTTGTACGCTCCGCGGATCTTGAAGGAGCCTGTAGGCTGCAGCGACTCCAGTTTGAAATGGCACTCGTCCCCGGCAGTTTCGCCGATCCAGGTTGAGCGCAGAAGGGGTGTGGGCTGCAGAAGAGGGCGGAGCCGGCGCCGGGCCGCCCAGATCTCGCCGGGTCCTGGAACCGACTGCAGAGACAAGAGGCATCAGTCCTTTCCCAGACCATCCAGATGGTGCCATCTTAGCAGCTGGGTGGGGCCATGTAAACTGGTGGCCGTCGCGGCCGGTCTCGGGACGGCGACAGGGAGTGCGCGACTGGCCGTTTGATTTGCCTCATCGCGACGGTGGCTACCTGTAAACCGCCCGTCGGTGCGGTGCGGCCCAACCGAGCCCCGTTGGCCCCTACCGGTATAGATCCCTGTTGTGTATGCTGATCATGCAAACAGCTGAACGCACCGGTATGAGATGCCTCTGCGACGGCGGCAAGAACGCCAATTGTCCCTGCGACATCGGGGCACGCGAAACTGCGATGGAACCTCAGAGGCGTCATCTCGTCAGTTTCATGCAGACAGTGAGAGGAGGATCAGGAT
>PWUC01000028.1 GCA_003562655.1 Clostridia bacterium | reverse complement strand
GGAGAGCCCCGCCACGTCCGCCCCGAACTGCAGGGAAGATATGATCTCACCCTCCCGCGGCTCCCCGGGCATCAGCCTCTCTGCGGCGGCCAGGGCCTCCTCCAGCTCCTCCGCCCGCCCGGCCAGCACCACCCTGCCGGCCAGGAGGGTCTCCGACTGAATGAGCTGGTCCTCTGCCTTCTCCAGCTCCAGCCGGGCCGCCCTCACGGCAGCATACTGGCGGTAGTTCACAAAGATCAGGATCAGCATCACCAGCACCACCACGGCGATGTACCAGGTGTTCGCATCTGTCTTTCTCTTCGCCACCGTCACTCACCCCCGACCTTCAGAGGGTCCCGGGCCTCTCCCGGCACCCTGGCACTCATCTCAAAGCGGACCAGGCCGTAGCCGCGGAACAGATCGGTCACGGAAAAACTGCACCGCACGTCGGTGAAATCCGAGATCGCCTCCATGCCCTCGAGCCACCGGGCCGTGGCGGGATGATCGTAGGTGAAGCCCTGCATGTGCAGATGACCGTCGGCGCCATCGCCGGGGTGGGCGGTCAGCCTCAGATCCGTGAGCCAGACGCCCCCGGGGATGTCCGCGCTGATGGCCAGCAGGACCCCCATCCAGTCGGGGGATGTGCCCAACGCCTCCGAGATCTGCACGGCCCGCCGGCCGACGGTCCCCTCCAGCTCAACGTAGGGGGCGTAGCTGGCCACCGCCACCTCCACCTGGGACTGTTCCCACTCGACATCCTCCACCGCGGTCCTGACCGCCGCCGTCTGGTTCAGAAGAAACACGTACAGCGCGACCATGATGAGGGCGACGGCCAGGCCGGCCAGGGCCAGGCGCATCTGCCGCCGCACGTTCTCGCGGGCGCTTCGTATCTCAGCCGGAAGCAGGTTGATTCTTACCACGGCTACACCTCCTCCAGGCCGCGAAGGGCCAGTCCGGTGCTGACAGAAAAATCCGGCCCCTCGGAATCCAGGTCAACCGACGTGCCGCGGGGAGGGGCGATGCCCTCCAGGGGCCGCAGCAGGTAGACGTCCGTCTCCAGCTGCTCCTCCAGCTGCTGCCTCAGCCCGGGCACCCGGGATCCCCGGCCGCCCATGACCAGGACATCCACGCCATCTCCTGCGCTCTGCGACATGAAGTAGTCTATGGACGAGTTGAGCTCGGCGGCGACCGCCGCCGTCCAGCTTCTCAGGATCCCGGGGTCGCCGTCGCCCTCGCTCGTGAACAGCTCGTCCAGGGCGATCCCCCTGTCCTCGGCGTAGGAGCAGAGGGTCACCGGCAGGCTGCGGGCGAAGACGGGTACACCGTCCGAGACCACCAGCAGGCTGCTCAACCCGTTGGATATGTCCACCAGCATGACCGTGCCTTCCGCCGCATCTTCGGGCACCGTCCGCATCAGGGCCAGGGGCGAGGCATCCACGATCCGGGGAGTCAGGCCGCTCTCGGCCAGGGCGTCGATGCTCCGCTGCAGGTGTTCCCTGCGCACCGCCACCAGCAGGACCTCCAACTCCCCGTCCCCGGTCTCCCCCACGACCGAATAGTCCATGACCAGCTCGGATATGGCGATGGGGAAGTATTCTCCCGCCTGCAGCTTCAGGGCCTGTCCCAGCTTCTCCCGGGGCACCCGGGGGAAGGTCACCGTCCGCATCATCAGCCCCTGGTTGGAGACCCCCAGGACCACGTCCCTGCGGGAGAACCGTCCCGATGTCCAGAGCCTCCGCAGGGCGTCGGCGGCGGCCTCCACATCCTCGACCACCCCGGCCGTCACGACCTCCTCGGGGATGTCCACCCGGCCCACCCCGGTCAGGGCGAACCCCCTGCCGTTCTGTTTCAGCTGCACGGCCCGGATCACTCCGGTGTCCATCTCCAGACCCACAGCCGTCGACCTTCTCAAAAAGCCCATAGCATCATCTCCTCAACGCGCCCCCGGCGGGAGCTTCTCTGAGCCCCTCCGACCCTCCCGCCGGGAGCGCCTCACCGCCGTACCGGATCAGAAAGAGGCGGATCGTCGTGTCTTGTTCTGGATTCAGGGGCGGTCATTGATACCGCCTGCACCTCATGGGGCCGCAATCCGGCCTCTCCCCCACCTACCCCAGCTGCGTGATGACCGTGAACATGGGAAGGTAGAGGGCGACGACCATCAAGCCCACCGAGCCCCCGACGAATATGATCAGGATCGGTTCTATCAGAGAGGCCAGCCCCTTTGTCATACTGGCCACCTCCGACTCGTAAAACTCCGCTATCCGGTTCAGAAGAGCCGGCAGTTCACCGGTCTCCACCCCCACCGACATCATGATGGTGACCACCGGGGGGAACAGGGGACTCTCCTTGAGGGGCTCGATCAGGCTCTCCCCCTCCTGGACCCGCCGTCCCGCCTCCGTCACCACCTCCGCGACCTGCAAGCTGCCCGAGGTCGGCCCCGCCGTCTCCAGGGCCTGCACCACCGGGATCCCCCCGTCCAGCAGGGTCCCCAGGGTCCGGGCAAAGCGGGCGATGGTGGTCTTCAAAAATAGGGCCCCGAAGACCGGCAGCCTGAACTTGACCCGGTCCCAGACCCACTGGCCCGATTCCGTTGACATGTAGAACTTGATCGCCAGGACGAATACGGCCACTCCCGCGGCGAACAGGTACCACCCTGCCCGCATCGCGTCACTGAGGGCCACGATCAGGCGCGTCGGCAGCGGCAGGACCACCCCTTCGGGAAACATCCCGCTGAACACCGGCACCACGAAGAACAGCATCGCGATCAGCACGACCGCGGCGAAGGTCATCACCGTGACCGGGTAGAAGGTGGCGGTCTTGATGTTGTCTCTGAGTTCCTTGTCACGTTCGATCTGCTCGGACAGCCGCCCGAGGACCTCGACCAGGTTTCCTCCCAGCTCACCCGCCCGGACCATGTCCCGGTACATGGAGTGAAAGACCTCGGGATAGCCGCTCAGGGCGTCGGACAGGCTGCTGCCACCCTCGACCGCCCGGGCGATGTCGCCGACCACCGAGGACAGGGTGGGGTTGGAGGACTGCTCGGACAGGGCGTGCAGGGTCCGGATCAGGGGGACCCCGGCATTGAGCATGGACGCCATCTGCCGGGTGAAAAGGCCCATCTCCCCCATGGAGACCCTGCCCCTGCCCTTGAAGGCAGACTTGACCGTCGAGGTCTTCGCCTCCCTGATGTCCAGCACTGTGAACCTGGTCTGTTTCAGACGGTTCACGACGGTGGCCTCGTCCCTGGCCTCCATCCTGCCGTCCGTGACGTTGCCGTCGGCGTCGACGGCCTGGTAGGAATATGTCGGCACCCGTTCTCAACCCCTCTGCAGCATCAGCTAACCCTCATCGCGCACAGCATCAGGGGACAGCTGCTCCCCTGATGACTCTATCGGTGAAGGCCACTGCATTCATTAGCCTGAAAGAGGGAAAGGGAGAGGACAGAATGAGGGCGGGGGGATCCCTCACAGGACCACCCCCGGGAGCGACCGGACGGCGTCCCCGGGGGAGGTCATCGGGATGGACGGCCGTGACTGTCCCGGGACCGAAAACCTCCCCGCCTGGCACCCCGGCCGGGGATGCGCTCTGCCTCCCCGGCCGGGTCTGGTCCCCGGTCTTCACACCGGAAAATACGCAGATCGGCCCCGGGTCAACGGGGCGTCCTCGTGCCCCGGCTCAGGGCATACCTGCACCCTGAAGGAAGCGCAGCAGGTCTGAATCAGATCGGATCACCAGCGTAGTCCCGTCCCCGATGAAGCGCGAGTAGGTGTCCAATCGTCGCCAGAACTGGAAGAACTCCTCGTCTCGTTCGAAGGCCTGAGCGTAGGCCGCCGCCGCCTGGGCGTCACCCTCACCCCGCAGGCGCTCGGCGCGCTCGTAGGCCTCGGCCAGGATGATGGTGGCCTGGCGCTCCGCATCGGCCCGGATCTCGTTGCCCCGCTCCTCGCCCTCGGCCCGGTAGCGCATGGCGATGCGCTGACGCTCGGCCTGCATGCGGGCGAAGATGCTGTCCTGAACCTCATCCGGGAGGTCGGTGCGTTTGATGCGGGTGTCGAGCACCTCCAGGCCCAGCTGCTGTGCCAGCGGCCGGACCTCCTCGGCCACCGTGGCCATGACCTCCTCGCGATCCTCGCGGATCAGGTCGATGAAGTCGCGTCGCGCCACCTCCTGGCGCAGCCGGGCGCCGACGATCTCATCGAGCCGCGCCTGGGCGACCGATTCCGTGCGGACCCGGCGGTAGTACTCGTGGGGATCGACGATCCGCCACCGGGTCACATAGTCCACGAGAACCCGCTTGCGGTCCCGGGTCAGAAACTCCGCCGGTGCGCCGTCGGCGCTGAGCACGCGGTTGTCCATGGTGTGCAGCGTCTGGATCCAGGGGATCTTGATGTGCAGGCCGGGTTCATGCACCGCGGTGATGAACTCGCCGAACTGGGTCATGATGGCCGTCTCCGTCTCGTCCAGGGTGTACAGGGCCTGGCTTCCGGCAAACACCAGAAGAACCGCCAGCACCACCAAGAACACATGTCGTCCCGCCATCATCTGCCACCTCCCGCTGCGAGATGATCCAGGTTGAGCAGCGGCAGGACGTTTCCGCCGATGTCGGGATCGACGATGACCAGGTTGATGTGACTATCACCCAGGACGCTCTCAACCATCTCCAGGTACATGCGCTCGCGGGTCACCGAGGGGGCCAGGGCGTACTCGGTGTAGACCTCGAGAAAGCGGGCCGCATCTCCCTGCGCCTCGAGGATGCGCCGTTCGCGGTAGGCCTCGGCATCTGCCAGGATTCTCGCCGCGTCCCCCCGGGCCCGGGGCACGATGTCCTCCCGGTAGCCCTCGGCCTCCTCGACCAGACGTTCGCGATCCTCCAGGGCCCGCACGACCTCGTGGAAGGAGTCCTCCACCTGCGCCGGGGGATCGGCGGTCAGGATGCGCGCCTCCCGGATGAGCAGACCCGACCGGTAGTCATCGAGAAGCTCCTGCAGGCGCAGGTGGGTCAGCTCCTGCACCTCTGCCCGCCCCTCGGTCATGGTGTAGTCGATGGCGAAGCTGCCGACCACACCGCGAAGGGCGACCTCGGCCGCGCTGTGAAGAACGTCCTCCGGGTCGCGAACGCGGAACACGAAATCGGAGGGATCCTTGACGATGTACTGGATGAACAGGTGGACCTTGATGATGTTTTCATCTCCGGTGAGCATGAGTGCCTCGCGGGCGACCGTATCTCTTTGGTCACCGACCATTCGGTAGCCGATGGTGGTGCTGCGAACCGTATCCATGTCGACGATGGTCACGTGCTGAACCGGCCAGGGCAGACGGTAGCGCAGCCCGGGCCCGGTGGTCGCGTGTTCGCGCCCAAACTGCCTTATCAT
>PWUC01000088.1 GCA_003562655.1 Clostridia bacterium | reverse complement strand
GTGTCCCCGCGCTGGTGTGCATCCTGTCGGAAGTGTCTATGTTGTCCTTCAGCAGCACGGGTATGCCGTGCAGAGGCCCGCGGGGGCCCTTCTGCCCTCGCTCCATGTCCATGGCCTCAGCGATGAACATCGCATCCGGGTTGATCTCCAGAAAGGCGTTGATGCCCTCGGGCCGGCTGTCGTGGCGGGCAATGCGGTGCAGGAAGAACTGGACCGCCCCAACGGACGTCAGTGCGCCTGAATCCAACAGATGTTGGAGCTCGATGATGGATTTGCCGCTGGGGGTGTCGTCCCGTAAGTGATTCATCTCAGGCCTCCTATCCTCAATGCTTTCCTATCTATCTACGCCCTTTCTCGCCTCTGTCCTGCCTCACGAGAGGATGGCCGGGGTGAAAGGGGGATGGCCGGGGATCCGGTGGTCCGCTTGGCTGGTGCAGTTTTATTCTGCCGGCGCCTGCAGCCCACACCGGTTTGAAGTGAAGGTTTGCGCGTGCGGTGCGATGTCGTCAGCGGCCCCGGCGCGGGCCTTCTCAGTGAAGGAAATCAGATTCGGGCAGCGAAGGGCTTGTGTGGGTGAAATCCGAGGGCGTTGATCACGGCCGCAGTGACCCGCTGCCAACGTCGGTGGACTGCGCCTGCGATGCCGACAAACCGGGCGCGGGAGAGGAAGGAACGCCTCTATATCGAAAGGGAGTGAGATTGAGGATGCTTGATCTTCTTATCAGCAATGCGACAGTCATCGACGGGACCGGTGCCCCCGCCTTCCGAGGCGAGGTCGGCATCGAGAGGGGCAGGATCATGATGGTCCGCCGTCTCCCCGAGGGAGGAGATGCAGATGACGGGGGAGGACCGCGGGCTGAGCAGACCCTGGATGTGGGCGGCTGGGTGCTCTGCCCGGGCTTCATCGACCTGCACTCCCACTCCGACCGGGGCATTCTCAGCGAGCCGGCTGCCGAATCGTCCCTCCTGATGGGGGTGACCACCGAGATCACAGGGAATTGTGGGGGCAGTATGGCTCCTCTGTCCTCGGCCGCTGCCCGGCTGATGCAGGCTCGCGCCGGAGATCTCAAACTGGACTGGCGCACCATGGACGAGTTTCTCTGTCGTCTGGAGGGAGCAGATCTGGGCAACAACCACGGTCTGTTTGTCGGGCAGGGAACGGTGCGGGGCTGTGTCATGGGAATGGACACGAGGTTTCCCTCTGAGTCGGAGATAGACCGCATGTTGGAGCTGGTTCAGGAGAGCATGGAGGCGGGCGCCTTCGGCATCAGTACGGGTCGTGCTTACGTACCCGGTTGCTTCGGCGGGCTTCGCGAGGTCGTGGAACTCACCCGTGTCGTCGGTGAGCACATGGGGCTGTACACCAGTCACATTGCCGACCAGTGGACCCATGTCCATAGGGCCACCTGGGAGGTCGTTGAAATTGGAGCGCGCACGGGTGCCATGGTCCAGGTGGCCCACCAGAAGGTGGTGGGCAAGGACAACTGGGGACGCGCCGACGAGGTGCTGGCCATCCTCGAGGAGGGCCGCGATCTGGGTGTAGACATCATGGCGGATGTCTATCCCTATCCCTTTGCAGCCGTCATGGCCCTGGACCGGGTGCTCCCCGCCGCGCTGCGGGGAGAATCCGATGAAGAAACCCTCAGCAATCTCAGGACCGGTGATGCCGAGGACACCATACGCCGCACCTTCAGGGAGGATCCCACCTACGTGACGGCCCGCCTACCTCTGTACGGGGTGGTTCAGTGTCAGACGACGGAGGAGTTTGAGGGACTAGACATGGGTGAGGCGGCCCTGAAACTGGATACAGACCTGGCGGGCGCCGTTTTCCACCTCCTGGTAGAAAACGAACTCCGCGTCAAGGCGGCTGGCATCATGAGCGAGGACGACGTCCGTGCCATCGTGGCCCATCCGCTGGTCATGATCGGCAGCGACTCCGGCATACGCAGCTATGCCCGCGACCGCGAGGAGGAGAGGGGCTGGTCCACGGTGCATCCGCGCCAGTACGGGACCTTCCCCCGGGTCCTGGGCAAGTACGTCCGGGAGGAGAGGCTTCTCACCCTCGAGGACGCGGTCTACAAGATGACCGGTATGCCGGCGGAGCGGCTTGAGCTTCCCGACCGGGGCCTCATAGCCCGCGGTTTCTGGGCTGATCTCATTGTCTTCGACCCCGAGACCGTGGGGGATTGCGCCACGGTTGCCGAGCCATGCCTGCCGCCGGCAGGGATGGAATACGTCATTGTCAACGGTCAGGTGGCCGTTCACAGCAACGAGATACAGCCCGTCCGGGCCGGACAGGTTCTCCGCGACAAACAGGGCAGAGTTCTGTACTAACGGGTGGGCTCCTGGAGGGGGATGCGAGGATCCCCCTCCAGGAATCTCGCCTCCACAGCCGGGAGAATCAACTCTGCAGGTCAGCGCCGAGGGCAGAGCATGCACAGTCCTGCCCTAGGGTGCGCGAGATCGACGGCTGTGGCGCTGCCGTCAGATTCCTCTTCCGGCTGTCCGTAGTGATATAATACTGGTGAATGTACAGAGCAGGGAGGCCTTCGTAGATGAGGCGCACCACCTGTCCGCCGGGTCGGTTTTGCAACCGGATCCAGCCCGTTCACGTCTTCGGCTTCGCCGCAGCCTATCTTGTTTTTGCCTGGTTCATCTCCTATCTCGGCGATGTCCACAATGTGCTGGCCCTCACGGACCGGTTGATAAACCGGGGCGCGGAACGCCCCTTCATGTGGTATTACCTGTTCACTGAGGGCAGCCCCACCGAAATGCTGCAGTGGGCTTACCTGACGGCCACGGTGATTCTGTGCGGCTGCCTCGTTGGACAGCTGGGAGAAAGGGGGCATCATCGCCCGGCCCGGTTCTTTGCGCTGGTGGCCGCCGGCACGGGCATCATGCTCATGGAGGATGCCGGCAATCTGCGTCACCGGATCAAGTTCTACATACGCCTGGCCTTTGGTGACACCATGACCATCGGCATCGTGGTGGAACTGGTCATCTATTCTCTTCTCGGTCTGCTGATGATCTATGCCCTGGTTCGGTTCTGGCGTTATCCCTGGCGTCACGGCGAGACGCGGAATTACATGGTCAGTGGATACCTGCTCTACGCGGTGGCCGCCATCGCCTCTGTCACCCGGCACTTCGGTGACTGGTACGATCATGCCGGGGCATGGCTTCTTGACGTCTGGGGGCTTGCAGAGCCCTTTGATGCCCTCTTCATCCCCACGGATGTGGGTCGGCCCATAGGTTTTTACATCATGGATTTTCTGGTTGAAGAGTCCATTGAGCTCATCGCTGCGGGTGCCCTCTGCGCCGCAGTACTCGCCTACATGAGGGAGCTTGCGCGCAACCCCGGGATCGCCCGGCTGGACAGTGACGAGTGACAGGGATTGGCAGCACGGTGCTCCGGTACACACAATCCAGGTCGCTCACTGGGACACTGATTCGCCTGAAGGCAGTGGCTGACCTTCACCGCTGCAGCCGAATGAGAACGCACATCGGGTGAGGGCCCGTGCGGCCCGGAGCAACAGGCACCGGCGCGACCGGTTTGACTGACTCGCCCGACTCTGAACCCCAACGGCAGATCCCGGCCGGGGGCCCGGGGAGCGGTTCCAGCAGGGATTCCCCTGGCGGGTGACGAATGGAGACTCTGAGCCGCCACCGATGTCAGAGGCGGCGACGACCAGAAGCTTCGTTTTTGGGGAGGGAACAGTTGTGGCCAAGAAAAAGACGGTTCTGGATTTTCAGAAGATGCGCAGAGAGGGAAGGAAGATCGTGTTTTTGACCGCCTATGACCATCCCACCGCCATGCTGCAGGAGAAGGCCGGGGTGGACATGATCCTGGTGGGCGACTCGGTGGGGATGTGCCTGCTGGGGTATGACAGTACCATCCCCGTTACCATGGATGACATGGTCCGGCACACCCAGGCTGTCAGGAGGGGCGCCCCCAACACCTTCGTGATCGCGGACATGCCCTTCATGTCCTACCAGATTTCCCCCGAGGACGCTGTGGCCAATGCAGGGCGTCTCATCAAGGAGACCGGGGCCGACGCGGTGAAGCTTGAGGGCGGGCAGCGAGTTGCAGACCACGTTCGCGCCATCACCGATGCCGGGATGCTTGTCATGGGACACCTGGGTCTGACCCCCCAGTCTGCGGGCCAGCTGGGCGGATTCAAGGCGCAGGCCAGGGATGCAGAGACGGCCATGGAGATCATGAAGGATGCCCGGGCGGTGGAGGAGGCCGGGGCCTTTTCCATACTGATCGAGGCCGTTCCCCCGCCGGTGACGCGAGAGATCAGCGCGAGGGCCGAGATACCGATTCTGAGTATAGGGGCCGGACTGGACTGCGCTGGGCAGCTTCTCATCGTCTCGGATCTTCTGGGCATCTTCCAGGCCTTCACCCCCAAGTTCGTGAAGAAGTATGCGGAGCTGGCTGACGACATGGTGGCAGCCTTCGAGACCTACGGCGAGGATGTCAGGAAGGGCCGGTTTCCCGAGGCACAGCATACCTACAATATGTCTTCTGGTGAAGAGGAGCGCATGATCGAGATGCTGAGGGAGGATGGAGGCTGAGGCGAAGCCGCCCCCACCCCCTGTGCAGCGGCGCCGGTTCTGAGGCGGCAGGCCAGCAGGGGGCCTGTACGTATGTGAAAGTCTCGAACTCGCGGCGAGTCTTCTGGGTCGCGGGGCACCGCACCGCCCCTGGTACCCGCGGCCCTCACGGGTCAATGCCAGTAGTTGCGAGCTCCAGCGAGGGTTCAGTCCACTGAACTCGAGGCTGGAGCTCTTTCGTTTACTCCTCATACCCTCTGAACACCCTGGGCCAGAGGCTTTCAGCGTGGCCCCCGCATCTGGGCACCATCCCCGTCGCTGTGAGGGAAATAGCCCGGCAGACGCACATGCGGCGCTTACGATGCCGCCCCGCGACCTGCCCCGGAAATGTCACCCGCCTGTACGTGTTGATAGGCGGGACGGGATCGCCCTGAGCCCCGGTGGATCTTGTCGAATGACAGAGCATTTGGAATCGGTACAGGGCGATAAGACAGATCTGGCCAGACCATGTGTTTGCTATCAGTGTGAGGGGGCATCCTTTTCCACAAGTTGCCCGTCTGGCTGCGAGGCATGGCATAATGGGACTACGTGATGATCATCACAAAAGGCAGTAACGAGGAGCCTAGAGTCTGTAAGGTGCTGTGAACCGCTCACATGTCCTCTGAGGCCGTTTGACCAAAAATGCCTCTGTGCCTACAATGGGGGCGCAGACGAGCACC
The DNA here is from genome assembly GCA_003562655.1 of Clostridia bacterium. Next base: position 89 of record PWUC01000088.1, on the reverse strand, counting down.
ACCGATCCGGAGGAGGTGCGAGGATGAGTCAGACGACTGCCACAGTAGCGACGGCGACCGGCTGGATTGCAAAAACCGCAGTGCTTCTG
>PWUC01000116.1 GCA_003562655.1 Clostridia bacterium | reverse complement strand
GTTCCGCGTCGGCGTAGAGCGGGTCGTCCGGATCCAGGGTCTGCCGGACCTGCTCCCATTCCTGCTGGTAGTGCTCCATCTGCTGGATCAGCTCCAGGTCGCCCGGGTCCATGGTCCCCTCCCGGGGGTCGACGGTCGGAACCTCTCCTCCCGCCAGCTCCTCCACCGCGTTGATCAGGACCACCAACCCCCCGGCCGTCACGGCCGTGACGAGGCTCTCGACGGCGGCGACGCCGAAGCTGGTGCTGCTTGAATTGGTGACAAAATCGATGCGTAATTTCACAGAGTTTCACCTTCCACTCGTTCATGGCAGAGGACGATGCCGGGATCGATGGGACAGCCGCCCAGGCAGGCGTCCCTCCGCCCGCAGTCGGGACAGGCAGTCCGCAGCCGGTGGCGGAAGTCCTCGAACAGCTCGCCCTCCCAGATCTCCTCGATGGTATGCCGGCGCAGGTCCCCCGCCCACCGTCCCTCCTGGTCGAAGCTGCACGGGAGCAGCCGCATGTCGGGCGTCACGTAGGCGCTGAACCGCGCCCCCTCGCAGGCCTCCAGCGTGGCCGGGTGGATGCCCGGCGACAGGTTCACCAGCCCGGGGACGCAGCAGCTGTCGAACCCCGCCACCTCGCAGTACTCGGGCTGGCGGAACAGGCCGAAGAAGCGGGCCACCCGGGAGTCGTCGACCTCCAGGACCTCCTGCAGGCGACCCTGACCCACGGGCTTGTGCAGGAGAAAGACCACGCGGTTGATCCCCGCCGGAATGGCACCGGACTCGAGCATGTGCAGGGCCTCGTCGATACTGCCGTTGCACAGGACGAAGTGAATGTTGGTCGTCACCCCCGCCTCCAGCAGGGTCTCTGCGGCGCGCAGGGTGTGGTCCGCCCGCTGCCAGCTGACGGCCACGGCCCCGCAGTAGCGGGCGCAGAGGGCCGCCCGTTCCCGGTCGAGACCCCAGCCCGAGGTAGTGAAGTTGGGGACGATGCCCGCCTCGCGGGCGAGGGCCAGGATGGTCTCGAAATCCGGGTGCTGGTCCGGGTCCCCCCGGCCCCCCAGGGCGAACTGGAACACCCGGTCCCGGCACTGTTCCAACAGCCCCTCGAAATCGGATCGGCGCATGTGCTCCTGCCGCTCCGAGGCACCGCTCTGGTAGCACTCGATGCCGCTCTCGCGGCAGCGCCCGCTCAGCCCGTGGGCGCAGTGCCCCATGATCCCCACGTCCAGCAGGTGGGGAAAGGAGGCCATGAAGGGATCGCGCCCGGTGTCCCGGCCGCCGGCGTCCCGCGCATTGCTTCGGTAGTAGAAACCGGTTTCGGGTTCAAAGCCCGCCGCGAAGCGGTGGGCCCGGTCGTACAGGGTCTTCATGATTCTGCATCGGCGGTCGGCAGGACGAAGACCAGCACAACCCCGCCCAAAAGTGCCAGGGCCCCCATCAAGTACCCCAGGGTCGCGCTCACCAGCATCAGCAGCAGGCCCAGGACGACGCCGGGGACGCAGGCGGCCAGGAGCCTCTGCACCCCCTTCTCCGAAAGCGGGGCATCATCGCGGAAGAAGCGCATGAGGTCCCGGGTTCCCAGGTGCACCGCGGACAGGAACAGGCTGTCGGTGGTCCCCAGCAGGTAGACGACTCCTAGCGTCGCCAGGATGGCCGGAGCGGATCGCCCGGTGACAGTGCTGGAGAGGTAGACGCAGGCTGTGATGCCCAGCCCCGCGCCCGCCACCAGGGTCGGCAGACCCCCCTGCCCACTGGAGGCCAGGAGATCCAGGGCGGCGGAGAAGCCCCGGCCGAACCGGCCGAAGATGGTGCCGGGACCCTCCCGTGCGGCCGTCCGCAGCAGGTTCTTGCCCCAGATGAAGACGATGGTCCAAAAGACCGTCTTGGGGATGATGGCGCTGTAGGCGGCGGTCAGAAAGATCACGATCTTGAGGAACGAGGCCACTGCCCGGGGCATGGTCCACAGCTGCAGCGGCATGAGAACCACGTTGATGATGACCACGATGCCCAGGAAGATGGCCAGTCTGGGAAGGATCTGGGGCAGTGAGCAGGTGAAGCCGCGGAATACCGGACGGAGGAGTTCACCCAGGGTCTCTGGAGCGCGTTCGACCGACTCCGGGGCGGCCCGCGCGGGCGCCGCCGGCGTCGACTCCAGCCGGGCCGGCGTGCGCGGGATCGTCGGCGGTTTGATGACCCACCCGTCGTTACTTGTCGTATCGTCGCTCACGGTTAGCTCGCCTTCTTTCCGGTGCGTTTTAGACATCCAGGCGCAGCCGGGATGCCGGGCCTGTAAGGATCGGCGGTGGGGTTCGACGGGCAGAACCTGTCAATCCCCGTGAACCTACACCATATTTGCTTCATTATACCACTGCTGCGCGAAAGTTCACCTCACTTTTCCGGGTGATGTCTACCCTGGTTTCGTCGCGCGCGCCGGGGTCATCCCCCGCGCCCACCGCCGGCATATTTGCCCTTTCTGTTCTTTCATCTTGCCCTCCTTCATCAGTCGCTTCAGAGCAGCCCGCATATCAAAGGAGGATTTCGTCCCGGCTGGAGCTGCGTGTCTTGTCCTATATCTAATGAACTCTGATGAGGCGAGCTGTGGATTGGAAACACTCACTTTTTGGATCTTGAATGCAATATCAAGGTGGTCTCGGACCGAATCAATCACCAGGTATGAAGGAGGTCATCTGATTCTCCCCATTAGCGGACATCAAGCCTGCCCACTACCGCTGCCGGACCATTCGTGCGTCAAGTGTCAGAACGTTACTGAGGTACGCCACGTCCCACCAGATCGAGTCTTGAGCAGGGGTTATGTAAACAGACACATGCCCCCTGATGACAGAGGCCCTCGCCTTTCTTGCTCGATCAGGCCCATCAGGCCAGGTTATTGTGCAGCCCCCACCCCCTGGAGGATAATCGAACCTCACGAAGCATCTGGGCGCGACCCCTTAGGCTGCCCTCGGAGAACCTGTTTGACGTACAGCAGGGAAATGGCCGATGAGAAAGGAGTTCGATATGTTTGATCTGTTGATCAAGAACGCCACCATAATTGATGGTACGGGCAGCCCGGGGTTCTGCGGCGACATTGGCATCGTCAGGGGCAAAATCGTGATGATCAGCCCCCGCGGCCACCAGGGCCAGCAGGAGGAAGAATCCCCAGCTCCCGCAGAAACGGTCATCGATGCGACGGACAGAGTGGTCTGTCCCGGTTCATCGATCTGCATTCCCACGCCGACTGGGGCATCCTCACCGATCCAGCAGCCGAATCCTCCCTGCTGATGGGCGTCACCACAGAGATCGGCGGTAACTGCGGCACCAGTATGGCCCCCCTGTCGGAATCGGCGGCGCACCGGATGAAGTCACGGTTCAGTGGGCAAACCCCCGACTGGCGCACCCTGGACGGACTCCTCAGCCGGGTGGACAAGGTGGGGCCTGGGAACAACTGCGGCGTCTTCGTGGGCCAGGGAACGATACGCGGCTCGGTCATGGGCATGGACAGGCGGTTTCCAACCAGACCGGAGATCGACCGCATGCTGGAGCTGGTCCAGGAGAGCATGGAAGCGGGAGCTTTCGGGATCAGCACCGGTCGCGCCTATGTCCCCGGATGCTTCGGTAGATTCCGCGAAATAGTGGAGCTGACCCAGATGACGGCCGAGTACACGGGCCTTTATACGAGCCACATTGCCGACCAGTGGGCCAACGTTCACCGCGCTACCGGGGAAGTGGTCGAAATCTGCCTGAGGACGGGCACCCCGGTTCAGGTCGCCCACAAGAAGGTTGTGGGCAAGGAAAACTGGGCGCGGGCCGGGGAGATCCTGGCGATCATTGAAGACGGCCGCGACATGGGAGTTGACATCATGGCCAACGTCTACCCCTATCCCTTCCCGGCAGTCATATCCCTGGACCAGGGGCTGCCCCCGGAGTTCAGAGGCGACAATTCTGAGGACACCGAGGAACTCCTGCGCCGCGCCTTCACCGACGAGCCCACCTACCTGGCTGCCGGCCTCGGAAGCTACGGCATAGTCCAGAGCCCCCGGACGGAACAGTACCAGGGACTGGACCTCGGCGAGATCGCCCTGGACATGGGCACCGACGTCCCCGGAGCCGTACTCCGGCTGCTGGTGCAGAACGAGCTTCAGGTCAAGGTGGCCAGAATCATGCACGAGGATGACGTCAGTGAAATCGTTGCCCACCCCCTGACCATGATCGGCAGCGATTCCACCTGCCGCAGTTTCAGCCGCGACTGCGAGGAGGAATCGGGTCCACGGTCCACCGGCGAGAATGCGGGACATTCCCCCGCGTACTGGGCAGGTACGTTCGCGAGGAGAGGCTGTTGACCGTCGAAAAGGCCGTCCACAAGATGACCGGACTCCCAGCCGAACGAATTGAACTCCCCGACCGGGAACTGCTGGCCCGCAGGTTCTGGGCCGACCTGGTCATGTTCCACCCGGACACAGTGGGGGACCGGGCGACAGTAGCCGAACCCTGTCTGCCGCCCCGGGGAATTGAGTGTGTCCTCGTGAACGGCGTCGTGGCTGTCAGGGACAACGAGATCACAAACACCCGGGCCGGACGGGTGCTGCGCGACACCCAGGGTAGAGTGCTATACTGATCTTCCCAGCGGGGGGCTCCCTCCCCCCGCACTCCACCTTAGCACAGGTAAAATCACGGTTGACCAGCTAACACGGAATCGGTCTTCGCCGTCACTCTATACCTCCGGCAGAGTCGCACTGCCACAATCCGACCCATCCTGCTATAATGGGTGCTGTGTGCACTGCACACCGACACTACGGCCGGAAGGGAAGAACCCCATGATCCAGCAGGGGAACCGGGAGGGCCTCGCCCGCCTACCCGAAGATGCCGACAGTGGTCTGATCCGAAGCCGCATCATGAGCCTGGCCTGGCCGGTCATCGCGGAGCAGGCCCTCAGCACCATAACCCACATCATCGACATGGCAATGGTGGGACGCCTGGGCGCTGCGGCCATTGCCGCAGTAGGCATAAGCCTTCAGCCCTTCATGCTTGCCTTTGCCCTGTTCGGGGCCGTGGCCATGGGGACCACCGCCGTGGTCGCAAGGGAGATGGGAGCCGATCGACCCCTGGACGCGAGCAACGCCCTGCGGCAGTCTCTCATGCTCGCCATGATCCTGGCCATACTCCTGGGAGTCCTCGGGTACATATTCGCCCCCGGCATCATCAACCTCATGGGACCAGCGCCCGATGTCCTGGAGCTGGGCGTGGGATATGTTCGCTGGATACTTCCCGGCATGGCCTTCATGTTGGCCGCCTTCATGATCACCGGCGCCCTGCGGGGAGCCGGCGATACCATGACCCCGATGAAGGTAAACGCGGTGATCAACGTGATCAATCCCATTCTGAACTACATCTTCATCTTCGGTCACCTGGGATTCCCGGCCCTGGGTGTCAGGGGGGCCGCACTGGCGACGACACTCGCCCGCGGGACCGGTGGCATCATCCTGCTCATCATTCTCTTTACGGGAAGAACCGTACTGACCCTCGAGGGCCGGAGGTTCTTCCACCTTGACATGACAATGATCAGGCGGGTGGTCAGGGTGGGGCTGCCCGCGGCCATAGAACAGTTCATAACCCGCCTGGGACAGGTCCTGTTCGTACGGGTCGTTGCCAATCTGGGCACCCTGGCCTACGCCGCCCACACCATCGCCATAAATGCTGAATCCATATCCTACATGCCCGCCTTCGGCTTCGCCACCGCATCCACGGCCATGGTCGGGCAAAACCTGGGCGCTGAGAATCCTGAGATGGCAGAAAGAAGCGGCTTGGAGGCCTGGAAAATGGCCGCAATGTTCATGGGGTTCATGATGCTCGTACTCCTCACCATTCCCGACCTCCTCATGCGCATCTACACCACAGACCTTGAAGTGATCACCATGGGCCGGGATCTTCTGCGGGTGGTGGCCTTCGCCCAGATCCCCATGGCCACTTTTTTCGTCCTAGCAGGGGGGCTCCGCGGGGCGGGCGACACTCGGACCATGCTTTACATATCCACGGCCAGCATCTGGCTGGTGCGGCTCACCCTGGCCCAGTTCTTCGTGAACGTACTGGACAAGGGGATTTCCTGGGTGTGGGCTGCCATGGTTGCCGACTGGTTCATAAGATCAGCCCTGGCCGCCTGGCGCTTCCGGTCAGGCAGGTGGAAGGATATCGAGGTCTGACAGGGCCACTCCCTCCCAGGTAGTGGGATGCTGAGGGGAGTTCCGGTCCAGCACTGTGTAATCTGTCGCCGGGTGATCTGCCACGTCGCGGTCAGCGAGGAGAAGCCCCCTGCGAGTCCTGCTCCGACCAGCCCTTCCTGTGAGGAGCAACCCGGGATGCAGCCCCGGGATTCATCGTCCCGGAGCTGGCCGCTCTCTGCCCAGTTAGGGTAAGGAAGTCTTCTCCAATGTGGACTGCGGCCTCTTATGAAGGTCTCCGGGTGCCGCTCCCTTTCACTTCTGATGTTCTCACAGGCCTTTGAGTGGAATCTCCCTTCCCGAAAAGCCCACCCCAACAATCGTCTCTGCCAGCTCGGGGTTATCATCATATGAGCTCGCGGACCGCGAGATAGGACTGAACGGGTCCAACGCCCATCGAACCATATGATGTACCGGGCTGTGAAATCATCAGTCGATGAGTCCCTCAGACACCTGGCGAAGCGCCCGTGCGCGTCCTTGAGCTCGTCGCCCTGGGTGGCGGAGGCATTCCGGTATTCGACATAGGTCAGCCTCTCCCTTCTGTGCCGTCTGATGATCGGCACGAGTATGGGCTCATGCTCCCCCGGTCCAGGTAGTACCTGATCGCCGCATTTGAGAAGTAGGAGGTGACGCTGAACTCCTCAAACCGACCATTCGGGTTGATACTCATAGACAGAGATCTCTCTGATTTCATCCAGAGAACCCGTGTTCGCGGCCCGTTCGAAAGCCGCCACCGGGTCCAGGCGCACCCCGAATATCTGCTCGTAGGACTCCAGGAATCCGAACCGATTCCAGTTGATTTCGCGATAGCAGTCCCTTGCCATTTCAAACAGCGCTTCTGGGTGATAGCAGCCCACGGTGTGAACGTGCAGATCCGTCTCCTTCAGCTTCTGAGGGTTCATCAGGACCTCCCATGCCCGACCTGTTGACGCCGGTCCACAAGGTAACAGACTTTCTATGCAGGGGGCGCCGCCACGGTTCTCACCTGGTGCATGTCCTGTCAACTGTGTGTTCTGCCGGTGTTGGCCGGATCTTCAGAGGCATTTCCAAAGCTCGCTTCGCAGCTCGCCGCGCTGACCGCCCGGACCCAAAAGGGGTGCAGGATGCCGCCCGAGACAGGAGATGATCTGGCCCTCGCGAAATATGCAGTGCAGAAGATGCGCCAGGAGGAGGAAATTCACGATGAACTGGGACGGACTCGTTGCCTTCATGCACACCAGTGACCTCGAATCCACCCACAGATTCTACCACGAGATTCTCGGCCTGCCGCTGTCCAGGGACCAGGGAGCCTGCAGAATATACCGGGTGAGGACCGACAGCTACCTCGGGTTTTGCACCCACTTCCCAAAGACAAATCCGGACGGGATCATACTGACCCTCCTCACCGACGATGTCGATGACCTTTACGAACGGCTCTGCACCGCACCGGAAGTCCAGGTGCAGGAGCCACCAAGAGTCAATTCGCGTTTTGCCATCTATCACTTCTTCGTGCGTGACCCCGACGGGTACAAGATCGAGATCCAGAAGTTCCTCGACTGATCAGGGGCGGTGGCGTGCCACCAGCTGAGACCCTCGCACGCCACCGCAAACCCCGACGGAATGCTTCACGTGAGATCCCTCTGTAATGGAACCGTGTCCGAATACCATCCCTGAACGCAGCACCTGGGTATGACAGCACAGCTCAGCCCGCGGACACCCTGCACGGGCATCCGCCCAACAGCCCCCGGGGTGTCTTCATGAACCTTTCGCTGGGATCCATGCTCCGGTCAGCGTCGAGCCCAGCATCCGACCCGTGGGAAACGCAAATAATCAGACCTGGAGAGGGAACAGTAGTGGCGAGGACCCAGGCGGTCCGAGTCGCGACCTGCGCTGGTTCAATGGGCTCGCGGCGACACGGTACTGCACTGGAGAGGATGACTTCGACTTCATGCATCGTCAGGTCCTGATCCTCCTTAGTATCACCCTGGTGGTCACCGCCTGCCAGCTGACCCTCACGCGCAGGCTGCCGGAGGGACCATCACCCCAGGCGTCGGTTTCAGATGCCCAGATAACAGGCACAGACCCCCATCAGGGTGGCGCCCGGGCTGGAGCCTCCGCTGAGCAGATGGAGGAGCAGGTCAGGGAGATAATCAATTGCTCACCGGGAGACTACGGGGTCTACGTCCGCCTCCTGGGAACGGACATCGAGCTGGCCATTGAGGCAGATCGGGCCTTCTTCGCAGCGTCCTGCTATAAGATCCCACTGGTCCTGTGCCTGTACGAACGGGCCCTGGATGCAGAGATAGACCTCAGCGAACCGTTGCACTACAGCGAGGAGGACTTCGCACCCGGCGCGGGTCTACTGAAGGAGGAGAAGCCCGGGTCTTTCTATTCACTGCGATACCTGGCTTCTCTGGCCATCATACACAGCGACAACACTGCTGCCCACATGCTGCTCCGCCGACTCGGCTATGATGAGTTCAAGAAGTACCAGGCAGACCAGGGCGCCACGAGCGTGCCTGCGGACATAAACCTCGCCAGTCCACGGGATGTGGCGCTGTTTCTGATGAGACTCCTGACGCTGAATCAGCAACACCCGGAGCACTTCGGCGATATACTCACCTGGATGGAGGAAGCCCGTCCCAGGGATCGCATCCCCGCAGGACTCCCAGACCATGTACGAGTGGCCAACAAGACGGGGACCTGGCCCGGTACCTTCAATGATGCAGCCCTGGTGTTCTCGGAGGATTCCGTCACTGTTCTGGTTGTGATGTCCGAGGGTGTGCCGAGCTATGATGAGGGAATGTCCACCATAATGAAAATTGCTGAGGTTGTGTATTCTGAGCTCCATGGGCAGACCGATGATTGAACGCCCTGCTTCGCTCAGCGGCGGAGGCAGTTTGGAGAGTGCTAATAGTCCACCCGCCCACGCAGTTCCGGGTTGATCACTTCGATCACCCGTCACATCAGCCTGGACTGGCTGCGCCGACGATGAATGCGCGTTGTACGGACCGGTCTGGGTCACCTCTTTGGCCCTCTCCAGCATCTTGTTCACCTCGCTGAGGTAAAGATTTGCCAGTGGAACGAGTTGAGGTGATTGGCCTCGCTGGCACCCTCTCCCCCCGGCCCTTTACGGTCAGCACAACGTGATCCACGGCGGCGCAGACAGGATGACTGCTGATGGCACTGGAAAAGGTACTTTCTCAGGGGCTGGAGGGCGCTTTCTCCAGGGCATCCTCCGCTCAGTTTCCTGCACCTCCCAACGCGCCTGCACCCGAACTCTGCCTGGAGGGCATCCTCTGCCCGAATCTCCTTCTCATGGTTTCTCACCCGGGCCGACATAGGCAGCTGGGCGACAGGTTCTCCTGCACAGCGGATCCATCATCAATTCTCCGTACATTTCTTTACCGGATGGCATCCAAACCTCGCACCCGCAGACAGGCTGCTCCGCGGTCTGGCCGGCACACGGGCTTTCCGCTGTCCCGAAGGTCAGGCGTCTCGCGTCAGACCATGCTTCCGTGCCTGCTCATCAGCTCTGCGCCCATCTGCAGATGAGGAGGCTCCATTGCGCAGGGCCTCACTGATCCCCTCAGGTAGATTCCGACGAGAGGCACCTTGACCTGCTATATGCTAATATGTAAATATAGCTACGCACTAAAGGGAGGTGGGATCATCGATATCTACCAGGCACGTGCAGATGTGGCCAAGGCCGTAGCCCATCCGGCGCGGATGAAAATCATCGACATCCTTTCCAGGGACGGCGAACAGTGCGTATCAGACCTGACCGAGGCCCTGCAGGTCAGCCAGCCCACGGTCTCCAAGCACCTGTCCGTGCTGAAGGGAGCTGGCCTTCTCGGCTACGTCAAGGAGGGCCTGCAGGTAACCTACCGAATCCGGACCCCGTGTATAGCAGAGCTCTTTCGTTGCCTGGACACGATACTGATGGAGGACTTCGAAAACAGGCGGAGACAACTCAACAGGAAACTGGAGGGAAGCTCGTGAAGCCTACGTATCGGAAGCTGCTGATATTCATCGCTGTTTTTGTTGCCGCCTTCTACATCCCCTTTGGTCACGAGGCAGTACAGCGAGCGATCATCGAATCCTTTCACATGCTGCAGGAGTACGCCAGAGAACACGTGCTGTTCTGCCTGATCCCCGCCTTCTTCATCGCCGGTGCAATTGCAAACTTCATCTCCCAGCAGGCAGTGATCAAGTACTTCGGTGCCCAGGCGCCCCAGTGGCTGGCCTACTCCCTCGCCTCGGTCTCCGGCACTGTCCTGGCTGTGTGCTCCTGTACGGTTCTGCCCCTGTTCGCCGGCATCTACCGCCGGGGCGCGGGCATCGGTCCCGCAACGGCATTTCTATACTCGGGCCCGGCCATCAACATTCTCGCCATCGTGCTGACTGCCCGCGTACTGGGTTGGCAGCTGGGTCTGGCCCGGGCCGTGGGAGCCATCGTCTTTGCCCTGGTGATCGGGCTGCTGATGTCAGTGGTCTGCCCCAGTGACCAGCGCGAGCAACCGTCAGCGGCCCGGGCAACGAGTCCGGATGAGGAGGAGCCCCGCACAGCTGCGCAGAATCTTGCCTACTTCGCAACAATGGTGTTGATCCTCATCTTCGCCACCTGGAGCCGTCCTGAACAGGTTGGCGGGCTCTGGCATGCAGTCTTCGCAGTGAAATGGTTCGTGGTAGTGGGGCTGTTGATCGTGCTGTTCGCCATGCTGCACCGATGGTTTGAAAGACACGAGATCAGGTCGTGGATCAACTCAACCTGGGAGTTCACAGAACTCATCACACCGCTTCTGTTCGCCGGCGTCCTCGTGGCAGGGTTTCTGATGGGTCGGCCCGAGGCAGAGGCGGGCCTGATACCCGCTCACTGGGTCGGAGGACTGGTGGGAGGCAATTCGCTGCTGGCCAACCTGACGGCCTCCTTCGTGGGGGCCTTCATGTACTTCGCCACCCTCACAGAGATACCCATCATGCAGGGGCTGCTGGGACTGGGAATGGGCCAGGGACCCGCCCTGGCACTGCTTCTGGCAGGACCTGCCCTGAGTCTTCCCAACATGCTTGTGATCCGCAGCGTGCTGGGAACCAGAAGGACCGCAATATTCGTCTGCCTGGTGGTCATCATGGCGACACTTGCCGGTATGATCTACGGCAATCTGATCGCCTGAAAGGAGGATATGGATGAAGATCGAGATCCTGGGACCTGGCTGTCCAAAGTGCGCAAAGACCACCGAACTGATCGAAAACATCATCCGCGAGGCGGGAGTTGAGGCCGAGGTACTGCACATCACTGACATCAACGCCATCATCGACCTCGGCGTCATGATGACACCCGCAGTCATCATAGACGGAGAGATCAAGATCGAGGGGAAGATCCCGTCGGAACAGGATGTCCGCCGCTGGCTGAACTGAGAGCGGATGTGACTGGAGAAAGGAGAGTCTTCATGAGCCTAAATGATACACCCCGCGAACAGATCCCCTGGTATCCGACGGTCCTGGAGGAAAAATGTACGGGCTGCGGCGTCTGCTACGACTTCTGTCCCCACGGAACCTATGAATGGGATGAGGAAAATGGAGAGCCCGTGGTTGCCAGCCCGTATAACTGCATTGTGGGGTGCAGCAACTGCCGCACCCAGTGTCCGGCGGAGGCCATCGAGTTTCCCCCGCTCTCCATGTTGAGGGATTATCGCTGATCAGGCCGGCTGCTGCTGGGCTCTGTCCAGGTTGGGGGCTCATTGAATTGAATAGAGCCCCCAACCCCAATGCATCATCCGTAGAAAGTCCGCCTCTGGACAGAACAGCCCTGCAAGGCACCGGGCTGCGACGGCATCCGTGGGCACCCTCTGCGGGCTGCGTGCACTGCCGGGGACCCAATGCTCCCGCATCGATGCTCGCCCGGAATCTCGACGATCCGGCCTGCCGTCACCCTCAATCTCTACTCGTCTTCGTCCCCCTCTTCATCCTCATCTTCGCCCCGCCTGCGCGTCAGGTACCTGTCCAGCTTCTTCTTCACACTCTCGGGGATCTCCCGCTCAAAGGGGAAAACCCTGGCCCCGTCAACATCGCACAGGAATCTGAGGGCGAAATCCCCCAGTTCCTCCAGCCGTTCAGGGCTCAGGTACTCGATCCTGTCGTATCGGTTGTGAACGGGCGCCCCGGTGCGGATGAGGTTCAGAGAGGGTATCCCCTGTTCTGCAAAGGGAACGGAATCGCTGGAGTAGACGTCCTGCTTGACCTCCATGGCCACGCCGGTGCTGCGGGACATTACCTCAACGTAGTGTTTGACGGCATCAGGTCCGGTGACTGTGGCCCTGTTCTTGCCCAGGATGGCTCCGGCCACATCCACGTTGAGGACAAATTTGACCGCATCGAGATCATCCTTGTGCCTCTGGACGTAATCGAAGCTGCCGCGCAGACCCAGCTCCTCGCTTCCGCACCAGATGAAGCGCAGGGTCCGCTCCGGGGGATTTTCGGTGAAGTGGCGGGCCAGTTCCATGATGATGACGGAGCCAGCTCCGTTGTCGGTGGCTCCCGAGCTGTAGGGGACGCTGTCGTAATGGGCGGTGATGACCACCACTTCTTCCGGCTTCAGGCGGCCCTCAATCTCGCAGATCACGTTCTGCGAGGAGACCTCCCTCTCCTCCTGCAGCACCGTGAGCCTGGCTTTGCCGGCCTCCTTCTGTACCAGCTCCGCGGCCTCATCAGCGAATAGAATCACTCCGGGAATCTTGCCGTGCTTGAAGTACTCGGGGCGAATCGCCCACCGCGGCCGGTCCTCCCGGCGGTATATTAGCCCTCCCCAGGCGACGAATCCGGCCACTTCCGCCTCGGCCATCCGCCGGTACCTCTTCAGATCAACCCCGTAGTTGACCAGGACGATCCTGCCCTTCGCCTCGGACAGGGACACCTCATCGACGTCCTCGGCGTAGAGGAAATCCGCCTCCACGCCGTCAGAAGGCGTGGAACCGGTCAGCCCGTACACCCCAACCCCGTACTGCTTGTGGTAGGGCTCCAGGATCTCCAGTCTCGCCTGCACGGGCTCATAGGTCCAGATATCGAACCTCTGCATTTCCGGCTCCAGACCCATGCATCTGATCACCTCTGCCAAAATGTCAGCCGCCCGTCTCTCCTCGTCGCTACCGCCGAGCCTCTCGAAGGATATCTCCTCCAGGAGGCCGTAGGCCCGTCTTCCGTCGGTCTTGAGCATTCTTACTCCTCCCCAGCTTCCGTGCGCCATGGCAGCATCAATGGCAACACGATCTCGCCGTGATCGGGTAAACTCCGGGCGGCACGTTATGGTACCTGTGCTTTCGGACATCGGCGGGGCTGTACTCGGGGGCATCCACTGCGATGATCTCCTCCCCCACCTCCTCATAGACCGCGCGGAAATGGGTCTTCGACTTGGTGACAATGATCCTGAAGTCAACCACCCGCCTGCCGTACTGCTCTATTGGATCGGCATCGATCAGCGAGGCACGGCGGCTGGTGATCTGCAGCCACACCCCGTCCGCCTGCACGATCGCGGTGGGACCGTGGGTGACGCGACCTCCGCGGCCCATGGGACCCGTGGCGATGTAATGCTTCTTGCCAACCCACTGCACCGTTCCGGCCAATCGGACCGGGCCGCCCGCGCGCTCCGAGCTCCCGCTTCCCACCATCAGCTCCACCTGATTGCCAACTCCGGCCTCCTCACACACCCTCACGGCCTCCGGATCATACAGCAGGGGATGCGCAGCATTCTTCGCCCCCTGCTTCAGGAGCTCACGAAGCACGAAGGTGGTATCCTGCATGCGATCGGCGTGGTCAAGGATAATGATGGGCTTGCTGGCCGTTTTCGCCTTCTCGATGGCCAGAGCCACCCCCTCCTCGACGTCCCACAGGTCTCCATGTCCCTGCGTGAGGGCTATGCGATTGGACCATGCCATGTCGGACAGGTCCTCAACGATCCGGTCGGCCAGCTCCGAGTCACCGTCCGTAACCGCCACGGCCGACACTCCCAGCTGGGGAACGTCGGACCAGGCAAAGCCGAAGAAAAAAGAAACATCGATGACCCCGGGCTTCGAGTCCCACTCCAGGACCCGGGCCCGTATATCCCTGGCCGGAGACTGCGTGGTGGCGCTGTACAGGCTGGGCACCACCAGACCGGGCTTCCTCATGGCGCTCACCGGCCGGGTCCGACCCTCCGCAGCGTCCAACATCGCCCGGGCCGCCCGCTCACCGGTGTCGCCCACATCGATGTGGGGGCTGCACCGGTAGCCGAAGATGGCAGTGGCTTCCCGGAGAATGTGCGGAGCCAGATTGGCGTGAAGATCCAGCGTCACCATGACGGGAACATCATAATCGACTACCCTGCGGACATCGCGGATCAGGTCCAGCTCCGGATCGTGCCGGCTATCGGTGACCATGGCCCCGTGCAGCGACAGCAGCACGCCGTCCAACTCTTCGGCCAGTTTCTCCAGGGCCTCGCATAACTCGCCGACGAAACGGTCATATACCCGGTCGGTCACCGTGGGTCCCCTGCCTCCCGACGCGTACACCAGGGGGATGACCTCGACGCCCGCCTCCTCGCACTGGACGACGATGCGGCCGGGGGCGCTGTTCCATCGGTCCCTATTGGCGGTGATTATCTCCTCTCCCCTGGTGACACCGAAGTCATCAAGATCGGTCTTACCCGGCAGCGAGGTCTGCGTTTCGTGACTCATTCCAGCGATGGCGATCCTCGTCATCTCGGCTCCTCTCGACGGGCTCCCGGTGAAAAAGCGGGGGCCGCCCATGGGCATTCCCCTCCCTGCAGGCGGGTCAGCAGACGGCGCCGCGCTTCAGACAACCTGCGAATGTGCTCGTCAACCGGGGCTGGTCACCACGCATCGCGGCCTGCGCTCGTCAGCAGCACGTCCTCTCCATCACCGGCGATGCCCAGCTGCGAGTTCGTTCGGCTCCACCGACGTCCGTCACCCGTGGCGCTCCCGAATCGCCACCCTCCTGCTGAAGTGATCGGAGGCAGCAAATCCCGACGACGGATGAAACACCAACGGACGCTTTCACGTGAACCGCTCACCCGCTGCATCCTACCCCTGCAAACAGATGACTTCGTCACCCCGGGTGGCATTCCTCCCCTGCCGCCACCAGGGTGCGGCACGACGACACTCGCCGGTCTCGGGACTCAGCCTCCGCTCTGATGAGAGTCGGGGTTCAGCCACTGCCCAGGGCCTCGCCGGCAGCAGGGTGCCGCCTTCGACTTCCACATGCACTCCTCCCTGTCCGCGCCACCACCGGCATGGGCAGATGACCGCCAGCGGGTTTCGACGAGCACTTCAGAGCCGACGCCTGCACTGCTGCCGCGATTCCGAACCGTCACGTAATCACCGCAGGGTGCCGTGATGGCCCATCACCGCTCGCCCCCGCTCTACGCCTGCCAGAATTGACGCACCGCGGTCTGTTTCCTCACTCTATTCGGACATTCACCAGGCGGCTTTGCAGGAAACAGGGCACCTGATCTTGAATAACAATAAGGTGTGTAGGAGCGATTCCGGTAAGTTCGTTTTTGCTTACCAGCCGGTGTGACAATCCAGCGATGTGGTGAGTAGGGAAGCCCAGCAGCTTTCGAAAACCCAGGCCGAAGTGCGCTAACCATATAATCCCAGGAGGGGGTCCAGTAATGTCAGCTTTCAGTAGCAAAAGGTTTGTGTTTCTCATCGTCATGTTGTTTGTCCTGGGTGCAGCATTCACTGCCTGTGCACCTGAGGAAGAAGTCGTAGAGGATCCCGATGAAGAACCGGTCGCGGTTGAGTATAAGGATGAGCTGGTTGCGGCGATGCCCGAGGAGATTCAGAGCACCGACCATCAGCAGGTCACCACGATATTCGGCCTGGTCAACGGGTTGATAAGCACTCCGCCCATGAGCATGGGCCTCGGGAACGATCAGGTCCTGCCGTATGGAGCGCAGAGTGTTGAGGTATCTGAAGACGGCCTGCAGATCAGGTTCACCTTCGACCCCGGAAGGACCTATCACAATGGTGTGCCAGCTACCGCAGATTCTTACAAGAAGGCGGTCGAAAGATATCTTGTCACCGGTCCCTATGCTTACGACTGGGATCCGGTCGATGAGATGATCATCGACGGTGACACGTTCATCATGGAGCTTGACCGGGCAGGACCGGGCATGTTTGTGCTGACGTCCACCTCGTACGGTGCTCCTGTGGAAGTCGGAGCGGCAGAAGAGATGGGTGAGGATGCCTTTGGTCGCGCTGCAGTGGGGTGTGGGCCCTTCATAGTGGATGAGTGGGTCGACGGTTCCCACATCACCATGGTCCGAAACGACGACCACTATAATTTCCTCCCCTTTGTGGATAATAACGAGGCCTTCCACTTTGAAAAGGTCACCGTACGGTTCATACCCGAAAGCCTGACGCGAATCAGTGAACTGCGGGCAGGAAACGTGGATCTCATGCTTGGCGTTCCCGGCGAACACCTGGAAACGCTGGAACAGGATCCGGATATCGTTCTTCACAGCTACCTGGGCGCGAACGTGCGCTACGTGGAAATGAATACCGAGAGGTTCCCCCTGGATGATAAGGACGTCAGACTGGCGATTGCCCTTGCGCTGGACCGCGAAGAGCTGGCCAGAGGAGTCAATGACGTCATCATCCCGAATCACAGTCTGGCGGGGCCGGCCATGATCCGGCACTGTGCGGAGACGGAGCAGCGGTTGAGCGAGGAGTACGGTACAGATGTCGAAAGAGCCAGGGAACTGCTGATGGAGGCGGGCTGGGAACCGGGTGATGACGGCATCATGGTGAAAGACGGTGAGCGCCTCAGCTTTGACTTCGCGATCAACGCCGACAGGCCCGTCAACACCAGGGCGGCTCCGATAATGCAGGCGCAGCTGGAGCGCGCTGGGATAGATGTCCAACTGCGCGAATACACCAGAGGCTACATTCGTGAGATGGTTGCAGCCGCCGACTTCGATATGGCCCTTTGCTATTGGTCCTGGCTGGACCCGGGCGGAATATGGCCCTACAGCCACCACAGTGATGGCGGAATGAGCCCCTTCGGCGACCCTGAAATAGATGCCCTGATGGATGACGCGTGCGAGGAGCCCGATGAGACACTGGGCGCTCAGAAGTGGGGCAAAGTGTCTGAGGCGATGTGGGACAAACTGCCCATTTTCCCACTGTGGAGCGATCGCCACTACATGGCCACCCGGGTTGAACTGACCGGCCTGCGAATCAGCGTCAGCGGTGGTCTATACCTGCACGATGTCAAGATCGAGGCCCGCTGAGAATCACGACTGGCGTCGGATCGGCTGTATATGGGACGAGAGGCGGGTATCCACGCGGGTACCCGCTCTCGCTGGGGAAGCGTCCAACATGATTGAGCGGGCACGGCCCTGGGAGCGGAATTCCTCAAACGGAAGCGCAGCCATAAGGCTTCCGGCCCGCTGGTCTTCACGACTGTAGAGTAACGGGGCCGATGAAGGCGCACAGCGCACCGCGTCTCCACCCTCTCTTTGTCGGAACCCTGGACGACACCAGAGCGGCGGAATGCTGGCCATGATGAATCTGGAAGCCCCCACGGACCGGCAGGCCTGTTGCTGTACATGGGGAGGTTAGAATCTTGCTGGAGTACCTCATCAAGAGAATCGGGTGGGCAATACTGACCGTCATTACCGTGACCATCGTACTGTTCGCCATTATCTATTCCATGCCCGGCGATCCGGTGCGCATGATCACAGACCCGCGGATGCCCCCGGAACAAATAGAAGAACTAAAGGCTCGCTGGGGTTTGGATCGCCCGCCGCATATTCAGTACCTTGTGTGGGCTTCCCGGGTCCTGCAGGGGGATTTCGGGACCTCCATCTCCAACCGTCAGCCAGTGAGATTTCTCATCGCCACAAGGTTTCCCTATACGATGGCGCTGACGTTGACCGCCCTGCTGGTCCGTTACCTGGTCGGGGTGGCTATTGGGCTCATTGTGGCAGTGAAGCGCGGAACCTGGATCGACAGCGCCCTCGTTGTCGCTACCGTGGTCTTGCGCTCGATTCCGAACTTCTGGTTGGGCATCATGCTGATGCTGTTCTTCGCCGTGCGCCTGGGATGGCTCCCGATTTCGGGTTACGATGGACCCGCCTCCATCATCCTTCCCGTTACCGCTCTCACAATGCCGTGGCTCGCCGACACCATGCGGCTGACGCGGTCAGAGGTACTGGAGGTTATGCGGGAAGATTACGTGACCACTGCGCACGCCAAGGGAGTTCCCTACAACGCGGTGATGCTGAGACACGTCCTGCGCAATGCGTTGATTCCCGTGACCGTGATGTTCTTCCTCTCTCTTCCCTGGTTGATCGGCGGTGCGGTTGTCATCGAGAGTGTTTTTGCCTGGCCGGGGATGGGTCGGCTTCTGTGGCGCTCCATCCTCGCTCAGGATGTTCCCGTTGTACAGGGGATTGTCCTCATCATTGCAGTGCTCACCGTGGTGTGCAATACAATCGGCGACATCGTCTGCGCTCTGC